>SKNL01000091.1 GCA_007120555.1 Balneolales bacterium | reverse complement strand
TGCTGCTGCGAGTTGACTCGATCGAGTCCGAGATCCTGCATGAGCACGTTGCCCAGACCCGGCAGGTTGGTCTGTTCCGTGTTGGCTCCGTCAAACACGATTTCGGCATCAAAATTCTCCGGCGTCAGATTCGTGGCATTCAGGTTGTAGATATTCCTCATGGTCAGCACCCATGCGGTACTGCTTGAGGTTATGTATGAGGGTCTGAGGAGCTTCAGGAACAGGCGGCGTCCGTCACCCGTGTTGATATCACCCACCCGTACGATATTGCCCTGCGGATCACGGTAGGTGTAGGCAATGGCCAGGGCCTGGTTGGAACCCAGACGCGACTCAAGTGAAATATACCCGTATGTTTCATTGATGAAATAATCCCTGTTCTCCTCCAGCGGTTCAAAATTGCCTTCCACGAATTCATCGCCCGAAACCCCGAAGTCGGACGCCGAGGGGGACTCGCCGGGATCCCTGAAGCGGTCCAGCAGGTCTTCATCAAAGATATCGGCATCCTGGTTGGGTCTCAGAAACCGGTCCCCCTGCCGAACCACCCCCATATCCACCAGCGCTGCGGCGCGGACCTGACCCGGGCGTTCCTGTGAGGATGTGTTCAGCACATAGACATCGACTTCCAGGATCTGGAACATCTGAGTGGCGGTGATGGGGTCTGACATGGCGTTCTCGAACTCCTGACGAGCATAGAAATCCAGGAAGAAATGGCGGTCGTTGTCGTAGGCGGCGGGACGGATTTCAAAGCGGCTGTCCTGCGATCCGCCGGTGATGGTCTGGGTGTTGCCTTGTCCCTCCTGCTGTGAAATCACCGAGGTCAGGCTCAGCGGACCGAACTTGGCCTCGGACTTGATCCCGAAGAGCGCGCTTCCTCCGCGGATCAGCGAGTTGCCGGTCTGCATGGACACGTTCCCCATTTCGATACTTTGGAGGATCTCGTCCTCGTACCCTTCATAGCGGATACTGAGCCTGTTTTCGAAGTCGAATGTACGCTCGGTGTCCCAGTCGGTGCGGATGGTCAGTTTGTCCCCGATGGTCCCCTGGATGTTGAGACGCAGGTTCTGTTCAAAAGTCGGGTTGATGGTGCGCTGCTGGTCGGGCGGCAGGGACGGGTTTTCAGTCTCCTGGATGGATGCGCCCACACTCATATTAGCCGTTCCGGTGACACGAAGATTGACCTCCGGCCGGCCGAAGATGGTGGTGAAGGCGGAGCGTTCGCCTACGGGTAGATCGAGGGTGAAATCCAGAAGCCCGCGGCGCGCATCGCGCTGGCGCCGGTTTTCCTCCACCAGCTTTTTCCAGTTGGAATGCATCCTGTGCCTGAAACTCAACTCGGAAAAAGTGGCGAAATCCATTTTTCGTGAAAAGCCGGCAGGTACGTCAACGATGGTTCGCTGTGCGGTGTAGTAGCCAAGGGAGTCGAGTGTAATCACCGCCTGGTCGGCGGGAATGCGGATTTCGACAAGCTGTGAACGGCGGCGAGGAAACGGATTGGTCATATGGCCCGAACGGGGACCCGGTAGGCGGAGGGTATCGGCCCGTTGTACACCTGATTCCACATCCACCCCCATTTGTGACATTGTCACAGGGTTTATCCGCTCATCGGGCACGGAGCCGGGAATCGTATCCGTCTCCATGGCAGAGACCGGCAGGGGCATGCAGAGCACAGCCAGCAGAAGCACGAGGCCTGTCAACTCAGTTCGAACCGTTACTAAATGCAAAGGATAATACTCTTTATAACCCGGTTACAGAAAATATGTGGGATGTTTCAACGAACGGTAACTGGTGGACAATAGGCCGGCTGGTTATTAAGAATGGGTTAATGGGATAAAGAACTGCAAATTATAGCCCCCGGCACAATGAATCAATGCCTGAATGCGAATTTCTTGGCAAGAATCGACAGAATTGTCATATTTTTTCGTTATTCAGAGTAGCCGTATCAAAATTGTAACGAACCTGCGGGTTTTTTATTCACTTATTGTGATTGAATATCTAAAGAAAATGGCTCCGGGCAGCATTGAACGCGACCTGCTGAAAAGGCATGTCAGCCCGTTCGTGTTCTGTTTCTTCACCATTATGTTTTTGCTGCTCATGCAGTTCCTGATTCAGTTCATGGACCATCTGATCGGCAAGGGCATTCCGCTGATGGTGATCCTGGAGCTTATCATGGTCAATCTGGCCTACATGGTGGTCCTGGCAGTGCCCATGACCATTCTTGCTGCCTCGCTGATGGCTTACGGTAAATTTTCCGAGCAGAACGAATACACGGCCGTGCGCGCCGCCGGGGTGCATCCGTTACGTATCATGCGTCCATCCCTGGTGATGGCATTGCTTTTTTCTGTCTTTCTGGGCTGGTTTTCGAATGAAGTGCTGCCTGAGGCCAACTACAAGGCACGAGCTCTTTTTCTGGATATCCGCATGAAAAAGCCCGGCTTCGACCTTCAGGAGAACATTTTTTATGAAGGGATTTCGGGATACACCTTCCTGGTCCGGGAGATGCCGGCCGAGACGGACTCTCTGTATGATGTGACACTTTTCCAGAACCCGGAACAGGGGCGGGACCGTGCGGTGATCAAGGCAAAAAAAGGATTCCTGGAAAGTGATGAGCGTCACATGAGCCTCACCCTGCATCTTTATGATGGGTCCATCATGCGCTATCTGCAGCGTGGACGCAGTTCGGCGAAAATCATCCACGAGGAAACATCGTTTGATTCCTACCGCATTACTTTCGACCTGTCGGATTTGACCTTTTCCCGTACCAATCCGGATGAACGTCGACGGGACGGCCGATCCATGCGTGCACAGGCCATGCTGGCCGTGGTGGATTCCCTGCAGAGCGATATCGACAGGGAAATTGCCCAATTCAAGCATTCCCTGCATAAATCCCACATTACTCTGCTCAGGGAAGATGAGGTCGCGCCGCTTGCCGGACCTGCGGGCCGGGAGAGCGATTATCTTGGGCAGCGCGAAGATTATTCCGAGACCATCGAGGCGTCGGTTTCACGGCGTGGGAGTGAGTACGACCTGCCGCCTGCCGATGACCAACCCTACAAGGTTCTTTCCCTGCTCGAAACGTTGCAGGACCAGCGCGAAGCGGCACTCAGGGCCTCAACGCAAATGCGCAACACGCAGGCTTCGGCAGACAATCTGCTCAACAATCTGCGGTGGCGGCAGGAACGGATGGCCCGGTTCATGGTGGAAGTCCACAAGAAAGCATCCATCCCGATCGGCTGCATCCTGTTTGCCATGATCGGCGCACCGCTGGGCTTGCTGGTGCGGAAGGGACATATGGGCATCCATGCCATCATCAGCACCATCCTGTTCACCTATTACTGGATCAGTATCATCCAGGGTGAGAAACTGGCGGACCGCATGTTCATCTCTCCGTTAATGGGAATGTGGTTCGGCAACATAACCATTGCCGTGGCCGGACTGGTACTGATGTACATTGTCGTTTACAGAAGGTAGCGCGGAGCTGCCACATAAGGGTCATCCATGATCAAAACGTTTGACAAATTTGTTTTTTCGAGGTTGCTGGTGCTGACCGGTTTCGTCACCGGTCTGCTGATCTTCATCTTCATCATCATCGACTTCTCGGAAAACTCCGGCGATTTCACCGATCGCGGCGCCACGCTCAGCGAGATCTGGTCCGACTATTACCTCAATTACATTCCGGAGATGATCCGGCTGGTTTCGCCTGTGGCGGTGTTTGCCTCCTGCCTGTGGCTGACCGGCCAGATGGCCAACCGGCTTGAAATCGTGGCGCTCAGGGCGGCAGGTGTCAGTCTCTACCGACTCCTGGCCCCCTATCTTGTTTTTGCCATTCTCGTGGCCGGATGCATCAGTTACCTGGACGGGTACGTCGTTCCACGGTCCAATGCAATACGTGCCGAGTTTGAGCAGAAATTCATTATGAAACGGACCGAGCGTATCGACCGAAACCGGATCTTCCGGCAGGAGTCGCCGGACCGGCTGATGCTGGTCAACTACTATGATATCCGCCAGGATGTCGGTTACCGTGTGACCTTTTACACTTTTGATGACGACAAGCTGATTGAGACCATGGAGCTGGGCCGCATGGCCTGGAAACCGGATAAAGCGAAGTGGGAGCTGATCAACGGGACCATCACCCGCTTCAATGAACGGGGATATGAGAAGATCACCTTTGACCGGCGGGATACGACCCTCAATCTGTACCCGCGTGATTTCGGGCGGACCTCCTCCGACGTGTACCAGCTGACCTATCCGGAGATCCGCGATTACCTTGCCTCCATCGAGCGCAGCGGGGCCGGCGGCATTGCCATGCCTACCGTCCAGTTTTATGGAAAATTAAGCTATCCGTTCGCCATCATCACAGTAACCATCATAGGTGTAGCCATCGCATCGGTCCGGAGGCGCGGCGGACGAGGTGTGCATATTGCGGCGGGTCTGGTGATCAGTTTCCTCTATCTGGCAATGATGAAGCTGTTCGAACCATTTGGATACAGCGGGGCGATGGATCCCGTGCACGCAGCGGTCGTGCCCCATATCATTTTCTTCGGTGTGGCCTTGTTCCTGCTGGTCACGGCCAGGAAATAAGCGCGGCTTGCGCTTCCGGGATTACAATTCCGGGATTAC
>SKNL01000005.1 GCA_007120555.1 Balneolales bacterium | reverse complement strand
GGGCCAGGCTGCCAAAATCGTTGCATGAGAGGTTGGCGGTTCGAGCCGAAGAGGAAGGCGTGTCGCTCAACACGCTGATGATCCAGTTGCTCAGCGAAGGCTTGACCGCCCTCAAGACAAAGGATGCCTATGAAAGCGTACTCCAGGAGTTCAGGCAATCTTACAAGATTCCCGGTAAAAAGGGTGACAAATCCTGATGTTACAAAATCCGGGAATTTTCTTCAGGAGGAATTGAGCCGCAACGTGAACAATCACGCCGTAGAAACCAAGAAATCCCGACTTTTCCGGACAATCCCCGGAAAATCTTTTCTAAAAAATGTAGCAACAATGGCGACGGGCACCACCGTTGTCCAGATTATAGGAATTGCCGCATCCCCATTCATTACCCGGCTATATGGCCCTGAAGCGTTTGGGATATTGGGCATTTTCCTGGCCATCCTTTCCATATTCAATCCAGTTGCCACGCTTACATACAGTACAGCGGTAGTGCTTCCTAAAGCCGACGAGGAGGCAAAAAATATCATAAAAGCAGCCTTTCTTTCATCGGCGGTCATTGCAGCAGCTGTTGCATTTATATTGGTGCTGTTCAAAAACCCGTTAGTTGCCGCGCTGAATCTGGATCCGGTTGCAGATTATATTTTATTGATTCCTATTGTGATCTTTCTGATTGGAACTGTCCAGATCTTCAATCAATGGCTAATCAGGAAAGCGCTGTACAAGAGAATTGCTTTACTGTCCATCGTGAAGGCGTTAGTAATAAATATATCAAAGATCGGAACAGGATTGTTCCACGCTACAGCTACAGTCTTGATAGTCCTGGCCTCGTTCGGTTACATGCTGCAAGCTATTCTGTTTTACCTGGGCATGGGCCGGAATAAAGACAAAACTACGGATCTCACGGCAGAAACAGGACCGGAGCAAGTTAAAAACCAACCTGCATCCCATATCCTCAAAACCGCCCGTAAATTCAGGAACTTCCCGTTCTACCGTGCCCCTCAGATGCTCATTGGAGCATTTTCCAAGGGGATTCCCGTATTGATGCTAGCCTATTTTTTTGGACCGGCAGCCGCAGGATTCTTTGCTATTGCGAACAGAGTGTTGCAACTGCCTGCCGGTATCATTGGGAAATCCATTGGGAGTGTCTTTTACCCAAAAATCGCTGATGTCTCCCATGAACAAAAAAACATACGTCCATATATAACCAGTGCTACCGGAGGTATGGCTGTTCTGGCATTTGTACCAATGTTTGTTGTCGGGATTTTTGGTCCAACCCTTTTTGAGTGGGTTTTTGGACAAGGCTGGGCTATGGCCGGACATTATGCGAGATGGTTGGCCATACTTGTTTTCTTTGAATTCATTCTTCATCCCTCAAAAGATGCCATGCTGGTAGCCGGGATGCAAAAGATGCTTCTCGTATTCGAGGGCACCTTTTTCGTTTTAAAAACGCTGATGCTAATAACGGGCTTATATTTGTTACATGATGACATTATGGCCCTTTTCCTGTATAGCATGGCTGGAGCGGTGGTGAGTGTAGTGTTTTTATTTTTTGCACATAAAAAAATACCTGCAGTGGTTAACCGTGCATATGGATGAAGCAGATGTTCATTCAAAGCAGCCAACGCCAGCAATGAAACACCTGGCCGTAATTTTTACCACTGGACACGCCGATACGATTGGCAACGCGTGTCGGCTGGACATGATCAGGTATCTGACAGGGCATTTCAAAATAACTATTTACACCAACAGGAAAGAGTTCATCACGAAGTTGTTTCCTGAAACCGATGTGCAAAGCATAGATAAAGGCCGCTCCGCAGATAAAGGCTACGTTTTTCAGCTTGCTTCATTTAGAATCCTTGCCAGAAGAATCAACCAATCCGGGGCCGATGCACTGTTCATGTTTCATGACACTTCTGCAGTGGCCTTGTGGATGCATATACCGGTATTTCAATATGTCCACCAATACGGACAACGATCTGTACAAAACGGTTCATCCTTCAGAGGTCAGCTTCGCAATGCTACAGCTTTTTTCAAGGAACGCAGGACATTTAGCGGGCTTGCCCGCTCATCAGTGAATTTTTCTGTTTCTGAATCCATCCGGGAACTTCTCAATAGCAGGGGGATCCACAATGTGCACACGATCCCCCATGCATTGGAACTTGGTAAATTTGAGAAACCCGTCGAAACGGAATTCCATGAACCATTGAAATCACTCAGAAAGCGTGGTTTTTTTATTGCAGCGTACACTGGCTGGATGATGGAAAACAGAGGCTTCCATCTCATGTTGGACGCACTGCGAATGGCTGTGAAAAAAGATGACCGAGTCGCTTTGGTAATGGCAGGAGCTGATGCGCACCACTCGGAACAGATACAACTCTTCAAGGACAGTCATGAACTTCATGAGCACATCCTTGACCTTGGTGTAGTGGATTCCTCGCTGATTCCCGGAATACTTGCCAGTTCAGATGTCTGCCTGAGTTTTCTGGATGATGTTCCGGCATTTCATCTTTCACCGCCGCAGAAAGTTATCGAGTATTTTGCCGCCGGCCGGCCGGTTATCTGTAACTACATCCAGACGCACAACGCACTTGTGCGAGACGGTTACAATGGATTGATTGTGGATTACGATGCTGAACGTCTTTCAGATGCCATCCTCAAGATAAAGGGATCACCACATTTGCAGAAGGAAATGTCCGCAAATGCAGCAAATACCGCTGAAATGTTTGATGCCAATGTGCAGTACGGCAACATGGTCCAAATCATGAAATCCAAACTTGACGGTCGTGAAAAAATCTATTAGGCGGACCCCATTGTTTCCGGTATTGCACTATTTGAGATATCTGGCGCATCGCTATCTGCTTGAAAGACGTTTTCGTTCTCGTTATTTGTCCGACGGTGTGGAAATAGAGCCGGTCGATAATGGAATATGCTTTTTTGGTTATTACAACATTTCACCAGAAAATGTAAACGGCGATCTGATTTATCTGAAAGTAAGAAATGAAAGGGTTCGGGGCAGCATGCACGAGTCAGCAGGCATCATGCTCAAATCGGCGTCGGGTGAAATTAGGGAAATCGCGCGTACACGGGCATGGAACTGGCAACAGGGGTGCATGCTTCAATGGCTGAATCATGGACAGGGTCACATTCTCTACAATGATTATGATAAGAGTGAAGAGAGGTATGTCAGCCGGGTAATTGACAGAGATGGCAATCATCTCAGAACATATCAGATGCCCGTCAATCATGTTGACCGGGAAGCCCGCTACGCACTTTGCCTCAATTATGACAGGTTGGCACTAATGCGTCCGGATTATGGCTATTTCAACAAGCGAAAAATCTCGTTTCCTGCTGACAATCATGACGGAATATGGCACATGAACCTCGATAATGGCGATATTCAGCTAATAATATCCCTTGAGGAGCTTAAAAACCTTAATAGCTCACCTCTCATGCGCGGTGCGGAACACAAGGTTAACCACATTGATATCAATCCATCCGGCACACGTTTTATGTTCCTTCACAGATGGATTGGGCCAAAAGGGCGTTTTACGAGATTGTTTACATCACAGCCAGACGGATCGGAGGTCCACATGCTGAATGGGGATGATATGACCTCGCATTGCTGCTGGCTGAATGACCAAAACATCCTGGCTTACTGTGATTATGAGAATGAGCAGGCTTATTTCAGGTTTACCGACCGAACTGGAAACGTGCGGCGTTATATGGACTCAATGCCCTATGTTGATGGCCATCCGTCTGTGTCTCCTGATGGCAGATGGCTTGTGACAGATACTTATCCGGGACTTTCAAGGATGTCTGCTCTATACATTCTGGACCTTTCCAGGCAAGCAATCTTTAAAGCGGGCTCGTTTTATCAACCCTTGCAATTTGTAAAGGAAATGAGGATGGATCTGCATCCAAAATGGTCGCCGGACAGCCAGTCGATTTTCTTCGAATCTGCACATACCGGCAAGAGGCAACTCTACCGTTTACGATGGAAGCAAATGCAGACAAGGTGATATGGACAAGGATGTACTGGTAAGGGAAATTGGCTTTTTGGGCATATTCGTTGTACCGGTAGCAATATACTATTTGCACCGGCTGCCCATACGCCTGCTGCCCATCTATACCATTATGGTCGTTTTGTTTCTTGCCGCCGCACTGGAACTGCTCGGTCTGTTCTCGGTTACATTTTACATGAATCTCGTAGAGCTCTCAATTGTGCTGCTTTTTACCTACACATTTGTGCGTAAAAAAGGAAAGCTGCTATGTCCGGGTTTGACCATCATCCTATTGTTCGTAGTCGCAAGTATCGTTTCCGGACTGGTCAATGATATTCATATCCTGCAGATTCTATTATTTATCCGGCGATACGTTATACCGATCCTCTTTTTATGGTACCTGTTCAATACGAAATTTTCTGAGAAGGAGATAGCCATAGTTACGGCACTGATTCTGGCCTTGTTTCTTTCTCAGATACCCGTTTCTTTTGGAAAGTTCTTAATGGTGGGACAGACCGAGAGGTATATGGGGACAATGACTATTTATGGTGGCAGTCTTACCGTCGCATTTTCTATTTTTGGAGTGGTCTTGTTTTTCGGGTTTTATCTAATCGAAAGAAAGCT
>SKNL01000186.1 GCA_007120555.1 Balneolales bacterium | reverse complement strand
CTGGCGCGGAACCCTGTGCATATTCCTTTACCCGCACTTGATACACCTTGATTTTCGTATGGTATATTTCCGACAGTTTATCGGCCAGCATCACTGCGAGATGATACCCTCTTTCATGGATCCCAAGGATCAGCAGCTGGTCGGAACCACGGGTGTCTTCAAATATCTGGTAGGCAATTCGGGTGATGGTCCGTTCGATGCGGGCCGGGCTCATCAAAAGGTGCCTGTTTGCATCGGTTTCGGACACGGTCACTTATTGAAACATGGATTTGATACTGCCCCAGGTACGCCGGACGGCATTGGTCGTGTACTCAACAGTGGTCTGGAAATAGATGTGCGGGGTGCCATCCGGGTGGGTGACACGCAACCTGTACGACACGCTGCCGGTGGCAGCAGTCTGATCGGTTGAGCCCTTGAAAAGGTCTTTGTCAGTACACTGGAACCTGTTTCCGTTCTGGAGACAGCCGGACATGTTGAAATTCTGAAAGTCGCTGGAGCTGCCGGTCACACTTCGTTCAAGCATATAGGATGACAACAAACTGACATCGTACACTTCCCATTCTATGACAACAGTATGAACGCCATCTTCCCTGGCACTGAAGTTCTCAAGGTTCTGATGGGTCTGTGCCATTACCGGCAATGCCGATAGCAACACTGCAACAAAAAGGAGTGAACTATTTTGTAATGATTTCATTTGTCACAAATCCAATATATACCGGAACCTTAACAGATTCTTTACCAAATCAAATGTACACACAACTGATGCAATATAACAAGTAAGAATATCTGATGGATATTATTCGTGAGGATTTTTTCCATTTTCTCTGGCAAAACCTGCATTTTGCCCAGAACGGCCTGCGGACCACCTGTGGGAAACCGGTCCGTGTTATCCATCCCGGTTACCGGAACGATGGAGACGGAGCCGATTATCGCTATTCCCGGATCCGGGTGGACGGGATCCTGTTTTGCGGCGATGTGGAACTTCACAAAGCGGCATCAGAGTGGTACCGGCACGGGCATCAGCGGGATTCCCGATACGAGCGGGTCATCCTTCATGTGGTGGTTCATGATGATCTGCACAAGCGCAATGTCGCCGCCTCCGACGGTCACAGGGTGCCGACCATTGAGCTGCGCTCCTGTTTGCCGCCATCCCTTTCCCGGCTCTGGCGCAACTGGCATCGACCCGTATCACTGCCCTGTTCCGGCCTCGTACCGGGATTACCCGCACGAACATTCGGCAACATCATGCGGCAATGGGACAAAAAATACCTGCGGCACCGGCTGAACCGGATGCGCGATCTATTCCCGGCTGAAACCCCGATCACTGCCGGCTGGCAGATGATGGTAATCCGTGGCATTTTCCAGGGTTTGGGCTACCATAAAAATCAGGAACCCATGCTCCGCCTTGCCGAAATATTTCTGCAAAAGAGGCAGGATCCGCGGACATGGCTGACATTGCAGTCCCGTTCTCCGGAGCGTATCCGGAAGAAGATCCGGGAAATAAGCCGTCTGCTTCTTATGGATGCGGGCCTTGTGGATGCTGACCTCGTGGATGCTGATCTCGTTTCCGGTCGAACCGGTGCCATGAAACGCACGGACTGGGACTTCAGTGCATCACGGCCCGCAAACCGGCCCGATATCCGGATTCCTCAGGCAGTTGAACTGGCCATCCGCCTGTCGCGCTACCCCATATCCGCATGGTGGAAAAAACCGGCCGCTGAACTTTGGAAAACGGCCTGTGAGGCGGAAGTCTATCCCGCTCCCGGAAAACAGCGAAGAGATATCCTGTTGCACAATGTAATAATCCCCTCCGTGTACCTGCTGGGTTGCATGCTCCACCACAGGCGTCTGAACCGGCAGGCTTTGATCCTGTGGAGGAAGCAGCACATACCCCTGCCCCCACTTGTCAGAAACACACTTGAAAACGGTGGATTCCATCCCGGAAATCACTACAACCGGCTGGCGATATTATATCATTTTAAATATTTTTGCAGCAGAAAGAAGTGCTATGAATGCAATGTTATGAAGTACTTTGTTCGCACTTGACTAAAAACCCAACATTCCATAAATTTGGAGTCTGTTACAAAACAGATGAAATTGCCCGGTCGTCTAAGGGTAGGACAGCAGGTTTTGGTCCTGTATGTGGGGGTTCGAATCCTCCCCGGGCAACTGTCCCCCCCCGGTTTCCGTACTTCAGCATGAAAAGGATGACCTTTCAGGTTCCATCCTTTTTTAGTATTCACCGTCTAAAGCCGTTGTGTATCCATCTTGGACAAGCCACTAGCCATATTTGCCGGCAGGAGTAACCTGGCGCTCGCGCGTGCCATTGCCGAAAAATACGGGACCAAATTGGGGGCGGTCACAATCAAGTCCTTTTCTGACGGGGAGCTGTATGTGAAATACCAGCAGAGTATCCGTGGCGCGGACGTATTTATCGTACAGTCCACCCCGCCTCCGGGCGACAATATCATTGAGCTTCTGCTGTTGATCGATGCCGCCAAGCGAGCTTCGGCCCACAGGGTGACTGCGGTCATTCCCTATTTCGGATATGCACGTCAGGACCGCAAGGACCAGCCGCGTGTTTCCATCGCCTCCAAGCTTTTTGCCAATCTGCTGTCGGAGGCGGGTGCCGACCGTGTGCTCACCATGGATTTGCACGCACCTCAGATCCAGGGCTTCTTTGATATCCCTCTTGATCACCTGTATGCCAGTTCCATATTTGTGGAATACTTCAACAGCAATCCTATTGAGGATCTCGTTGTTGTTGCGCCGGATGTGGGAAGCCTGAAAATGGCCCGCTCCTACTCCAAGCGCCTGCATGCCGGACTGGCATTTGTGGACAAGCGACGTCCCTCGCAAAATGTAGCAGAAGTGATGAACATCATTGGCGAAGTGAACAATAAAAACATTTTGCTGGTGGATGATCTTATTGATACTGCGGGAACCATAACCAATGCAGCCGTGGCCCTCAAGGAACGCGGTGCCAGAGAAATCATGGCATCCAGTACCCACCCGATACTATCGGGACCTGCATATCAGCGGATTGAGGATTCCCCGATAGACCGGTTTCTGGTCACGGACACCGTCCCGCTGAAAAAACCATCGGAAAAAATTACGGTCCTGAGCGTTGCAGGCCTGTTTGCCGAATCCATTCGCCGGATATACACCGACGATTCGATTAGTACCTTGTTTGATGATTAACCCTTAAGTGTTTTCTGAATCATGGAAAAACCAACTATCGTAACTGTAGAAGCAACGGAACGCCCGAAGGGCAAAACTGCGCTGAAAAATTTGCGAAACGAGTTTAAAGTGCCTGCGGTTGCCTATGGCCCGAAGCTGGACAGCAACCTTCATGTCACCATCCCGGAGCTTGAGCTTGAAAAAGTGCTCGCATCCAACAAAACCACCATTATCAAACTGGTGCACGAGGGGAAGGAGTACAGCACCCTGCTTCAGTCGGTGGAATACCATCCCGTAACCGACCGGCCGCTTCACGTGGACTTGTTCGCGCTGGAAGAAAAAACGCCTGTCACAATAACTATCCCGATCCGCCTTAGCGGCACGCCGCATGGCCTGGCCGAGGGTGGGCGTCTCTACCAGCCCCTGCGCAAGATTCAGGTCCTGTGTCTTCCCAAAGATATCCCCTCGGAAATCGTCCTTGACATCTCCCACCTCAATATCGGCGACACCATTGATGTGGAAGCGATCGATCTGGAGGGCATTACTCCACTTCGGGCATCCTACCGGACCATTGCCGTAATCCGTCCGCCGAAAGGTGGTCTTGCCGAGCTCCTCGGTCTTGAGGAAGAGGAAGAGGAAGCGGAAGGTGAAGAGGGTGAAGAAGGATCAGAAGGCGGTGAAGAAGATGCTGCTTCCAAAGAGGAAAGTGACAACTAACGATCTCCGTCATGCCGCTTATCGTAGGGCTGGGTAACATAGGGGAGGAATACCGGGATACCCGGCACAATGTCGGTTTCATGATCGTTGACCGGCTTGCCGGGCATGTCTCTGCAAGTATGGAGCAGAGTGATGAGCCCTTCACCGTAGGTGTCGGTCGTTTCAAGGGTACCAAAACCATTATCATCCAGCCCTCCACGTTCATGAACAACAGTGGCAAGGCCGTCCTGAGAGCCTGCCGCATCTTCCGCTATCTCCCTTCCGATATCCTGGTGTGTTACGATGATGTCAACCTTCCAACCGGAAAGATCCGGTTGCGTAAAGATGGCAGTGCCGGCGGTCACAACGGAATCCAGAGTATCATTGACCATCTCGGCACCGATCAGTTCCCCCGGATGCGCTTCGGCATAGACAGAAACTACCCCCGCGGAAAGCAGTCGGACTACGTCCTGTTACCCTTTGATCCCGAAGAGCTTCCCATCATTGAAGATGGTTTGAAGAAGGCGGAGGAAGCCATATTGTGTTTTATCCGCGAGGGTATAGCAAGTGCCATGAATAATTATAATTAATCGAGTATTTCTTCCTTGAGGATATTGCAATTTTTCTTATACTCACATGGGGCAATCCGTACATAACAATTAATAAAACTCAAAATAGTAATCAGATATGAACACCATTATATATGTAATCCCGATTGCAGGTATTGTGGCTCTGCTATTTACCTATATCAAATCG
>SKNL01000079.1 GCA_007120555.1 Balneolales bacterium | reverse complement strand
TTCCGGACTAGTAAAACAATATACCCGGATTGATGAGTTTTCTGGAAATTCCTTTTGCAATGGCCTCGGACCGTGAGTTCACCTGCAGTTTGCGGTATATGTTTCTGATATGGTAGCGTACACCATCGACCGAGAGGTAGATCTCCTTGCCTATGGCATGGTAGGAGACGCCTGTTGCCAGTTTCTCGAGAATCTGATTTTCGCGCTCCGTAAGCTGTTCTTCGTTCGCCCCCTGGTGAAAACTGCGAATCACCTTGCTTGCGATGTTCGGGGTTATCGGCGAACCGCCTTCCCAGGCATCACGTATGGCTGCAATGAGGCCTTCCGGACTCACCTTCTTTTCCAGGTAGCCCATGGCTCCGGCTTTCAGGGCATCAAAAATATGCTGATCGTCATCAAAAATGGTGGCCATGATCATGATGACGTCCGGGTGGCGTTTTTTGACATACCGCACACCTTCGATACCGCTCATCCCCGGCAGACCGATATCCATGACCAGCAGGTTTACCCTGTTCATGATGTCCGAGGAGAAGGCCTCCTCACAGGAGCCAAACGAGCCGATTACATTCAGGTCGGGCTCCGATCCGATGAAAGCTTCCCAGCCGTCACGCATGTACCTGTTATCTTCGATGATGCCGATATTTATCACGGCCGTATGTTTCTTCATATGTTCCTTTAGAGCATTTCGGCTGGATGGCATTCCCGCCGGTGCTTTGATTATATCCGTAAACAATGTGACACCCCGGTGCTCTAAGTTTCAGCTTCATTGGAAGGTTTCTGCAACGCACCGCTAAACTAACCATGCCATACATTGATATCACCGCATATTCATGCGGTTTTATGTAAAAGTACAGCAATTTGCTATTACAAGCAGGATGGTCACAACTTCAGTACGAGCTCCCATCGCGTTCCTTTGTCCGGAGCCGTATCCAACGATAACTTGCCACCAACCTGTTCTGCCCTTCGCCGTATGTTTTTCAGGCCATTTCCATCTGTCGGCGAACCGGGATCCATGCCCTTGCCGTCATCATCCACCACAAGATGCAGCTTTCCTGAACGGTGTTTCAGTGAGATGGCAATTTTTGAAGCATTGGAATGGCGGACGGCATTCGTGATCATTTCCTTGAAAACAAGCCAGAGATTCTGCCGCAGCTGCATATCCATCTTCCCGGGTATCTGTTCATCGATATCCAGCTCGTAGTGGATGTGCTTGCTTTCCATCAGGTCCGAGGCATGACGGCGGCACTTCGACAGAAAGGACTTCCAGTCGTCATGTTCCGGATTGATTGCCCACACAATATCCGTGATTTTCTCTTTTGCATCACCGGCACTTTCCGAGATGAGCTGCACAAACCGGTTTTTGTCCCCCCGGAACTTGTCATCTTCAATGGCCCTGGCAAAAAAGCTGATACTGCTGAGCGTAGCGCTGATCTCATCGTGAAGGTCCCCGGCAATCCTGTTGCGGATGCGGTGCACCCTGAGCAGCTGGTTCACACGGATCCGGTAGCCGGTATAGAGAACTGCTGTCACTGCGATCAGATAGAGGAGATATGCCCACCAGGTCCGGTACCAGGGAGGAAGGATACGGACATGAAACGGCTCAGCCGCACTGACTACCCCGAACAGGTTGCGCGCTTCCACCAGAAACCGGTAGGTCCCCTCGGAAATATTGGTATAGTCTTTCCAGGTCTCGGAGGTCCATGCCGACCATGTATCATCAAACCCTTCCAGTTTAACACGGTATCGTGTCCGGCCCGGATCCAGGTAGGCAGCGGCGGCATAGGTGAATCGCAGATCCTTGTCAACATAGGGCAGGACGTGCGGAGTACTGTTGGCTCCCCTTGCCAAAAGCGAATCTCCGTTGACCAGAACTTCACTGATTTCGGTGCGGAAACCGATTTCCGGATCAAATTGCACCTGAGGGTCGTAACGCACAAGCTGTCTGGCATCAACAATCCAAACATAGCCCTCCGGATCGGTGTACATATGGTTAACCTGGGAAATATCAAGCCAGTTCAGGATGTCCGTCCGGATTTCAAAGGTCCCGTCGGGCTGCCTGATGGCGGCCTGGAATCTGCCCCCCGAGTTGAGCCATACGTTCCCGGACGGATCCTGGCTGGCAAAAAAGTACTGCCGGTCCGTATCCATTAAATCGGGACCAAACCGTTCCATCTGGATGAGAGAATCCGGTTCCGAATCGTGGTACTGGATGCCATGATATCTTGTAAGAAACAGAGGCTCTCCGTCAAAGACAGAAACATATACACGTGGCATAGCTGACCCCGTCCAGCCCTCATGAAGGAATCTTGTAAACGCATGGCCGGTTATTTTTCCGTCCTGTGAATCCAGCCCCAACCGGAAAAGCCCGCGTGAATCGGTGCCAATCCACAGATAACCGGAGGAGCATTGCTTAACGGAGTTGGGTCTTGTATTGAAGTCAGCGGTGTGATAGACAGGTTCGATTTCGGAGCCGCTCAGTCTGGCCACGGTAATGCCTGTCTCGTGAACAATTAGCACCGTCTCGTGGTCCAGCGAAGTGACGGCAGTGCTGTACACGGACTCTGATACTTGTCTGAAGTCATTCCCAATGAACCGATGGAGTGTTCCGCCACATACGACATAAAGGTCACTATTGTGATGAAGAAATTGATGGCAGAACGTTTTACCGCCAAAAAAGCGGTTATTGCCTTCACTGTCACGCATGTAGACCCCCCTGCTGGCCGAGACAAAAATCGTATCATTGCGGGATGTCATTCTGTTGGCCGTATCCGAAAAACCATGCCGGCTGTCAAAGTGACGGAAGGGCAATTGCAGATCGATGCGGGACAGGCCGTTTATGGTGGCCACCCAGAGCGATCCTTTCTTGTCCTGAAGCAATCCGTATACCGTGTTGCTTATAAGGCCGCTGTCTTCCGTAAAGATATGCAGCAGGGAGCCGTCCCTGCCGAGCCACACCACCCCGCCATTGCGTGTAGCTATGGCTATGGTTCCGTCGTCCAGCAGAATAGCCTCGTCTATATAGTTGGCACTGAGATATTCGGCCGCTTCATTATCAAACGGCTTGTATTCCTGACCGTCGAAAAGCAGCAGTTCGAAGTAGGTAACAAAGAGAGTGGTTCCGTCTTCAAGCTCAATAACGCTGCGGAGAGTGGTGTTCCCGAAAAAAGCCCCCTTGTCCCAAAGCACCAGCTGTCCGCCGGTATACTTCTTCAGTCCATACGGGGCCTCCCGGACGTACACATCCCCCTCTATGACAGCTACTTTCGTGAAACGCGTCTGCGCCGGAATGGCATGTACCTTCTCTCCGTCGTAATGGAAAAAATATTCCGAGGATATGAAGAACGCACCATCATGTGTTACCTGGCTGTGCCATACGGATGTAAACTCAACCGTGTCGGGGATGAGCGGGGTGAGCGACTGGTAAGGCCAGGGACTCGCAGAAGAAGGATCGGATGGCGAAGCAACGGATATGTATCCGATTTCACCAACGCCGCCGACAAATATCCTGTCATTGTCATCATCATAGACAAGGTTCAGTGCCGTCTGCCCGGGTACGTTCACATGCTGCCATCCGGCACCGGTATAGCGCATCACGGCTTGTGAATTGGCCACATAAACAATGCCCTGACGGTCCATGGCAAAACCCCAGCTCTGGACATGTCCCTGGTACTCAGCGGCGGTGAAATTGGTGATATGGGGATAGCCGGGTCCGCCTGGCGGAACCGGACTGCGGTCCCGGCCGTGGGTTCTCTCATACGGTATTACGGCACAGAGCAGAACAGGCATAACCCATCCGATCAGTACCTTTCTTACCGTTAGTACCATAGTTGCCTCAGAAAGTGCGTGAGCCATCCGGTTTACCGACAGATTTTCACATTTATTTACCAATGTAAGAAATCTTTTCGGTTTTTGAAGGAAATCAGTAAGGAATGTGAGACGTACCGGTCAGGGAATCGGCTCCTGCGGTTCCCTGATGATAATACTATCACCATTACTGTTTCCGCCATCCGGCTCATCACCACGTCCCGTACCTGAAACTTCCATTAATTCATTTTCACCGTCCTTGGATGCGGATGCCAGGCGGTAAGATGCCACGGTCATTCCGGGGAAATCGGGATGATCGTTATTTACCTGTTCCAACCCAAGAAGAGCCCCGTTATTCCATTGGATTGCGTAATTGGTGTCACTGCCGGAAATGATAATCAGCTGGTCGCCTGCTTCCAGTCCGGCCGTTTCCCCGGCCTTCAATGTCTTCATTTGAGAGACCTCCCTTCCCAGTGAACGGATGATAAAAAGGATCTGATGATTTTTTCTGCTGTCGGTCTGGTTGGAGATACTTCTTTTGATGGTGGCGTCACCCATGCTTTCCTCCTTCTGGTGAAATGATGTGATAAGATGGTTTCAGTCACTGTGCCTCTGACATATGCCGAATATAAAAAAATAATGCTTCCACCGCCCCTCCTTCTTCATGCGGAATCATAAAAAGCAAGACCCTCCCACCCCACGGAAAACCGGGAGCGAGAGGGCCAGGCGCTCTCTTAAGCAAACGTCACTCTAATAATTGGATTTGTCACAGCCAAAAAAGTGATCCGCTTTTTCAACTGCCATAAAACGTTATTCGTGACATCTCATCACATCTCA
>SKNL01000010.1 GCA_007120555.1 Balneolales bacterium | reverse complement strand
CAACACCACCAAATGAGCCCATAAAAAACCTCAAAATTTATTTTTAAAACAATCGTTCGATTACGTAAAATAGCAAACTTTCACTTCAGGGATAACCCCTGAAAAATTTATTTTATTGTGATGACGTTAGGGACTTGAATTTTACCATAATTATTAGTTAATAGACGACGAAAGTTACTAAACCAAAAAATCAGGATGTACCACTATGATTTGGACCGTTGAACTCGCTGCAACACTTGAGGATGCACCCTGGCCGGCAACCAGAAACGAACTGATTGAGTGGGCCGAAAGAAACGGCTGCCCTCAGCAGGTGATCGACAACCTGTATGAACTTGATGAGGAAGACGACACTCCCTATGAAAGTATTGAGGAGATCTGGCCTGATTACATCATGAAAGAGGATTTCTTTCACGGAGAAGAAGACGAGGGATTCGACTACGACGACGTCTGACGTCCGGCAAACGGGCATACAACATCAGCTTGCATAACGGGCGGATTCCATCCGTTACTGTCATGATATGAAATGCTTATATTCGGGAGAGCCCTGTATTATTCGCCAACTACTATCTGTATCTGATTTCATTGAATCGTCTCTTACGTGTTATAAGCCTGTGTTTGTTGCCCGGCCTGAGTCTGCCCATGCTAGCGGGGGCCGGTGTGCCTGCCGGTCCTGGCGCACCTGTCGGGGCCGGCGTGTCTGCCTCTCTGATCGAAACAGAAGTGGAAACGGCATGGCCTCCCGCCCCCCCACAGCAGACCCAGAGTGCAGCACCGGATGGAAATGAAAATGAAGATGACGACAGAAGGATCCGGAGGGTGAGATTTGTCGGCAATCAGGCATTCAGTGACGGAGAGCTTCGGGCCATCGTCCGGACCCGGCCCAACCGTCAATTCCTCGGCATTCCCGGGCTCACGTTCTGGTATCAGCTCCACAGAATTCACAGCCGTATCGGCGAACCCCCGTCGCTGCTGGACAGAAACGTTCTTGAACGGGATATGGAGCGCCTGACCAATTTTTACGAATCCAGGGGCTTCCGCAGTGCCGTAATTGATACGAATATCACCTTTTTCGACCGTGAGCGCCTGGAAGTCTCTTTCATGATACGGGAAGGCAGGCAATCGCAAATCCGTGATATCTATTACAGCGGGATGCCCCGCATTGGCTCCGATAATGACCCTGTTGCTTTTTTCAAAGACAGTGACATCGTAACCGGGGCCATTAGCGACACCTCATTTCATTCCGGTGAGGCCTTCACCTATGAAGAAATTGCCGAAGAGCGAAACCGTTTAATCGCACACCTCAGAAACAACGGCTACGCCTCGGTGACCCGTGATTCGGTGATCGCCGTTGTTCGGGAGGATACGGTAAACACCCTTCAGCTCGATGTGCTATTCCGCATTTTTCCGGGCCGGATCTACACGTTCGGTGATGTTCATGTGGAGCTTCGCGGACCGGACGGGGAATTTGAACGGGTCCGCAGGGATACACTCACCGGTCCCCCGCATGCTGAGGATCCCTACAAGATCGTGATCAATGTGGATGAATCCGCCCGGACCCGTACCAGTCTCATTGCGCGCCAGCTGCTTTTCAAGCCCGGGACGCAGTATGACAACCTCGCATACCGAAACACGGTCAATCAGTACCAGAATCTTGGAATGCTGGTGGTGAACCAGTTCGGCCATACTCCTGACGGCTCGCTGCCTGATTTCACGAACGATATCCTGCCGGTCTATGTGCGGATGCAAACGCTGCCCAAACACCGTATCCAGCTTGATTTTTTCGGCATGAGACGCCTTGGTTTCGGTGCCGGTGCAGGTATTCGCTATATCAACAACAACCTGTTCCAGGGAGCTGAAAGCTTTGAAGTCGGGCTGCAGGGCAACTTCGAATATGTGAGCGGGACCCTGCTCAACAGCACGGAGCTGAGCACGGCATACACCGTTCAGCGTCTGAATTTTCCATTCCGTCGCCTCGACCAGACTCCGTTTTTCCTCAACGCCAGCACACGGTACCGGTTCAGCTGGGCACAAAGCCGCCAGGAAAATTTCACCATTAATGCCAATTTTCGGTTCAGCAACCAGTTTGAAGTGCGGCACCGGCCACAAATGGCAAGCCTGCTTGACTTCATTGAGCTCGACTGGCTCGATGCCTCCGCCACATCCGAATTTGAACGCAACCTGCGCGATCGGTTCGATGAAATCATCGTGGAGCGGATTCTGGAGGATTTCAATCCGCAATTCAGTTCCATCATCCGGTACACCTTCCGCTATGCGATGACCGATCTGATCAAGCGGAATTACGGTTTTTTCAGCGAATCGTCTATTGAACTCGGCGGTACCATACCGTTTCTGATGGACAGGTTCATCTTCGATCCCGGAGATGTGCAGGGCACCGTGCCCTCTATCAGTCTGAGCGACAGCACGCTGACGTACAGCCAATTTGTCCGGGTCTCATTTGATTACCGAAAATATACTCCGGTCCTCGAAAACGGCACCTTTGCCTGGCGGGCTTTTGCAGGATACGCTCACGCCTTTGGTGTCACCCGGCAAATTCCTCTGAACAGGCGATTTTTTGCCGGAGGAAGCAACGACATCCGGGGATGGCCTCCTCTGAGGCTAGGTCCGGCCGACCTCGACGCTGCCGCCGGTGAAGTGCCAATCAATGGCGGGGATCTGAAGCTGGCCGGTTTTCTGGAATACCGGCATATCATGTTCCACAATTTCCTTGGTACGAATTGGGGTGTCGCGGGGTTTACAGATTTCGGAAATATCTGGTATGGGACACGCAGTGCTTTCGATGAAGGGAAATTCCGGTTGGATGAATTCTACAACCAGATTGCGGTCGGATCGGGATTCGGGCTGCGCCTGGATTGGGAATACCTGGTTTTCCGGATCGATGTCGCCTATCGGGTACATGATCTGCAGCGCGGATGGTTCAATAACAGCAACCCATACTGGCACTTCGGCATAGGTCATTCCTTCTGAGCAATGTAATGGAATGCGCTCATGCCGCTTCCCGAACTCACTGCCCGGTCACAGACTGAATCCAATCAGCTCGTATAATCCGTTCCGTGCGCGTTCCCACAGGTCCCGCTCATTGATATATATGGCTTTCAAAGCCCGGATGTATGCCGAAACGGCTGCCTCGAATGCCGCATGGGCCTTTTCCTTCCGTTCCATAATGCGGACCGCGTCAGGTATTCCAAGTTCCCGTATTTTTTTTCCGGAACGCCGTCGGAAAACAGCTGGCTTTCGACAAGATATTGTGCATTAGCGGTTCCGGATGCAAGGAATACCACAACAGATGTAATAATGATTTTTTTCATTTGGCTGCATCTGTTTTTATTTGCGGCAAAATAAAAACCCTTTAGGGTATTGGGATAAAGTACGTAAAGAATAGGATGAAACCTGCGAATTGACCAAGCAAATTGTCCCTATCATTTTGTACCTTATCTGACACCTGGATTGCAGCATTCCGGGGATTTTAATCCGTTTCAACCACTTGGCCATTTCATGATCAAGCCAAAATTCTGGAAGCGCATAAAAGCGCAATCCGAAATGATTTTTCAATCACCGTTTTTGAAGCGCATGTCGCAGCTCGAGCGGTACGAATTCCTGCAACTAAGCCACCGGCGCCGCTTCAAGGCCGGAGAATATGTCTACCATCAGGGGGATCCCGGAACCGGCTTATACATGATAGAACAGGGTGCCGTTGAACTGCTCTACCAGGAAGAGCATACAGACAATGCCGTTCAACTCACCGTACTCCATGCCCCGGAGTCTTTCGGCGCTTTCAGTGTAGACTATCTTGTAAAAAGAAAAGCTTCCGCGCGATGTGCCACTGATGTTGTGATCTACGGCTTTTTCATTTCCGATTACCAGACCCTGGGAAAAAGACATCCTCGCATCGCCCTGCGTTTCCTGGAAACACTGAATGTATTTGCTACCCGGCAACTCGATCTGGTCATGACACGCATGTCACAGATTGGTGACGACGAACCCGGTACGGAAGCCTATGCGCTGCTTTTTGAAACATATGACATCCCCGCCGAGGAATCGGCAAAGGATAAAATCATCTGATCCTGAATGAGTCACCACACACCTCCATCCCCTGTAAAAAAGGGAAAGGAACTGATTCTGGATATCACCACTGCCGCTTTTGAGGGAAAAGGCCTGGGTAAAGTGGGTGAATATGCCGTATTTGTCAAGAATACCGCACCGGGCGACAAGGTCAGGGTCCGCATTATCCGCAAAAGGAAGAACTACGCAGAAGGCGTCCTGCTCGAACTGCTCGACCCATCACCGGTACGGATAACACCGAAATGCCGGCACGCAGGAACCTGCGGCGGCTGCACCTGGCAGCACATCCCGTATGAAATGGAACTTGCCTACAAGTCGGAACATGTAAAGGACCATTTCCAGCGGATTGGCGGTTTTCGTGATATCAGCACCGAACCGGTCATTGGCGCCCCGGAACCGTTCTACTACCGCAATAAAATGGAGTACACGTTCGGCGACCGGCGCTGGCTGACGGATGAAGAGGTGCAGTCCGGCCGGGAGATTGCCGACCGCGACTTTGCCCTCGGCCTGCACGTACCCGGACGCTATGACCGGATCCTCAATCTCGAAGAATGCCATCTGCAGGATCCTGT
>SKNL01000033.1 GCA_007120555.1 Balneolales bacterium | reverse complement strand
GTTCTATCACCCTGTTTTAAAATCACTTTTGTCCGGCCCGGCACAACGGGCGCCGGCCGCATCCAACCAGGAAAAAAACATGTGTCTCAGCATTCCGGGAAAAGTCATATCCATCGATAATGACATTGCCACTGTCTCTGTCGGGGGCAGCGAGGTCCAGGCCGGGCTTCAGCTGCTCGACGAGGTAAACATCGGCGATTACGTGCTTGTACACAGCGGTTTCGCTTTGCAGCTCATCAGTGAGGATGAGGCAGCGCGCACGCTCGAACTGATCCGCGAGCTGGAAGGCCTCGCCGATGACGAGCCGCTGTCACCGTGAAATACATAACCGAATATCGTGACAAAGAGCTGGTGCGCATTCTGGTGGACAAGATACATGCGTACCGCGGTCCGCAGGTGCGCTTCATGGAAGTGTGCGGCGGGCACACCATGGCCATCCAGAAATTCGGGATCCCGTCGCTGCTGCCGGACAATGTCGCGCTGGTATCGGGTCCGGGCTGCCCCGTCTGCGTGACCTCCCTGCAGTTTGTGGACCATGCCATTGCGCTGGGA
Organism: Balneolales bacterium; assembly: GCA_007120555.1. GTDB lineage: Bacteria > Bacteroidota > Rhodothermia > Balneolales > Natronogracilivirgulaceae > SKNL01. Next base: position 4,129 of record SKNL01000033.1, on the reverse strand, counting down.
CGGCGCGACGATTTCATCATCACCACCTATGGCGACCTGATCCGCGTGCCGGGCAGTTCCTCGTCGCTGGAACAGGAAAAATCACGCGGGTCGGATATCCGCATGGTCTATTCGACACTGGAATCGCTGTCCATCGCGCGCGACAATCCCGGCAAAAAGGTCCTTTTCCTCGGGATCGGGTTCGAGACCACCGCACCGGCCAGCGCCGCCGCGCTTGTGCAGGCGCGCAAGGAAAACCTGGACAACTTTTTCGTGCTCAGCGCCCACAAAATCATGCCACCGGCCATGGCGGCCATCGTGAACGAGGATGTGAAACTCAACGGTTACCTGGCGCCCGGGCATGTGAGCACCATCACCGGAGCCGGCATCTATCGCGATATCTCCGGAAAATTCGGACTGCCGGTGGTCGTGGCGGGGTTCGAGCCGTCGGATATCCTCCAGTCCATCCACATGCTGCTTGAGCAGCTGCGCACCGGCAATATCTCGGTGGAAATCCAGTACAAGCGCGTAGTCACCCCCGAAGGCAACCTCAAGGCGCAGAAAATGATGCAGGATGTGTTCCGACTGCGGGACGACTGGTGGCGCGGGCTCGGCATCCTCCCGCTCAGCGGGCTCGGCATCAGCGACGCCTACGCCCAATGGGACGCCGAGCGGGTGTTCGACATCGAGGTGGAGCCCACGCAGGAACCGGAAGGATGCATTTGCGGGGAAGTGCTCAAGGGTGTCAGCCATCCAACCGAATGCATCCTCTTCGATTCGGTGTGCAACCCGTCCAACCCGGTGGGCACATGCATGGTGTCCGAGGAGGGCGCCTGCCAGGCATTTTACAAGTACGGAACGGAATGATGGAACAGGGCAAGCACATCCGGCTGGGACACGGCAGCGGCGGCAAACTGACGCACGATCTCGTCACCGGCCTCTTTTTGAAGTTTTTCGACAATGAAATCCTGGCAAAGCAGGGTGATTCCGGGTTGTTTCTGTTGGATGGGGTTAGACGCATGGCCATGAGCACGGACTCCTACGTGGTGGACCCGATCTTTTTCCCCGGCGGCAACATCGGTTCGCTGGCCGTCAGCGGCACGGTGAACGACCTGGCCGTGACCGGGGCCGATCCGCGCTATCTCACCGCGGCATTCATCCTTGAGGAAGGGTTTTCGATCGAAAAGCTTGAGGAAATCGTGCGGGAAATGGCGCACATCGCAGAAGAGGCGGGCGTGCGCATTATCGCCGGCGACACCAAAGTGGTCAACAAGGGCAAATGCGACAAAGTGTTCATCACCACAGCCGGCGTCGGCTTTCTCGAAGAGCGGCTGGCGCACATTGCCGGCGGAGAGCGGGTGCGCCCGGGCGACCGGATCCTTATCAACGGCTATTCCGGTGATCACGGCATCGCCATCCTGGGCGAGCGCGAATCGCTCACCTTCACCTCCCCCGTGCTCTCGGATGCCGCCTGCCTGAACGGGCTGATCCGCGACATCACCCGTAACCACGACGTGCATTTCATGCGGGATGCCACCCGCGGAGGCGTCGCCACCGTGCTGGCCGAACTCGCGGCACTGTCCAAGCGTCCGGCCGCGCACAAAATGGGCCTCTCCGTCGATGAAACCGCCATCCCAATTCGCGAAGAGGTGCGGGGTATCTGCGAAGTATTCGGCTACGATCCGCTCTACATGGCCAACGAAGGTAAAGTGGTGGCGGTGGTTCCCGGCCACCAGGCCGATGACGTGTTGGAACGCATGCGCAGTCATCCGCTCGGCAGGGACGCTGCCATCATCGGCACCGTGGTGGAAGAACATCCCGGCAAAGTGGTGCTGCAGACCGAAATCGGTGGAAAACGGCTGTTGGATATGCTGGCCGGCGAACAGCTTCCACGCATCTGCTGACCGGAGAACAACTCCTCCGCATCTGCCGAGCAGGGATTCCGCCCGTCAGTACACCTCCACGAACATCCGCTCAGAGGGACGGATACGCTTCTTCAGGTCATCGATCACCCATTCCGCGGGCGGCTTGTGGCGGATTTCCTCGTCGACCCGAAGATAGTCAAGGTATCCCTCGCGGGCCATCACCTGGAACAGCCCCAGCTCCATTCCCTTCAGCCCGCAGACATATATCAGCGTATTCTTCCGGCTTACAATGGGCTGCATCACTTCACGCGAGTCAATGAGCTGATACTGCACGTAGTGTTTGGTGCCATCCGGACGGGTACCTTCGCGTGAAATGGAGGTCAGATAGTGGAAATTGTCGTGCCGGACCGAAAGCTCCCGGAAAAAGTCATAATACAGCAGATCGGTGCGGTAGGGGCTTCCAAAAATGAGCGCCACTTGGTTTTCGAATCCGCTTTCGAGCAGATCGTGGATCATCCCGCGGTACGGTGCCACCCCGGTCCCGGTCGCAAAAAAGACATAGTTGAAATCGCCGGCATTTTCCGGCAGGACAAACCGCTTGCCGCTCGGACCGGTGACCTTCAGCGTGTCGCCCGGCGTCAAGTTGCTCAGGTAATTCGAACAGAGCCCCAGAAAAAGGTTGTTGGTGAGGCGGTCTTCCTCAATCACACGCTTCACCGTAATGGAGACCAGATTGGGTTTGCCATCCTCACCCTGCGACGGGGAAGAGACGGAATACAGGCGCATTTTGGCCGGTTTGCCGTCCCGCTCAGTGAACCCTTCCGGGATGCATCCGATACTCTGTCCCGAACGGATATTGCCCTCCAGCCCCGTCCCGCTCACATCCAGCGTGATATGCCGGATGATGTTCGGACTCACCTCCAGCGTGGCCAGCCGGTTCTCCACGACCGGCACCTCCACCGGGTTATTAGGCTTGTACAGATTCACAGCCACCTCCGGATAGATAATTTCCGGATGGATTTTTATTTCGTTGCTCATAGGTTACCTTTGAAAACAGATAGAAAGCGGACCAACGTCCACGCAGTTACACCATGTTACCGTATATTTTTCCACTGTTCAATTATCCACAGTTCTTATTATCCACAGTTCTTATTGTCCATTTCGACGTATATAACGCCTGATTGTCAGTCAGCGTTCTGATTGTCGTATGACATTTCGCCGTATCATTATGTAATGGAAAAAGTTAAAGATAAACAAATTTGCTGGGGTATCATCGGGGCGGGCAGCGTCTGCCAAGTGAAAAGCGCCCCGGCCATGAACAAAGTCCCCGGCTCGCGCATCGTGGCCGTCATGCGGCGCACCGGCGAAAAAGCCCGGGAATATGCCGCCCTGCACAACATACCGCGCTGGTATGATGACGCCGACGCGCTGCTCTCCGACCCGGACGTCAACGCCGTCTATATCGCCACACCGCCCGGCTCACACCGCGAACTCACGCTGAAAGCCGCCACCGCGGGCAAACCCGTCTACGTGGAAAAGCCCATGGCCCGCAACTGGCAGGAGTGCCTTGACATGATCACGGCCTGCAAGGAGGCCGGCGTACCCCTTTTTGTCGCCTACTACCGGCGCATGCTGCCCAATTACCGGAAAATCAAAGAACTGGTGGATGGGGGTGTCATCGGCGAAGTGCGTTCGGTGCACGTACGCATGAACCGGCCTGTCAAACCGGACTTCGACCGGGATCCCGCCAACTGGAGGGTGTTTCCCGAACTGGCAGGGGGCGGCTATCTCTACGACCTGGCCTCGCACCAGCTCGATTTTCTGGACTACCTGCTGGGTCCGGTCACCGATGCATGCGGGTTCGCATCCAACCAGGCGGGCCTCTATCCGGCCGAGGACATCGTCACCGGTTCGTTCCGGTTCGAGAGCGGAGTCCAGGGTACCGGAAACTGGTGTTTCACTGCCGCTGAATCGGACGAAGACGACCTGATCACCCTCACCGGTAGCAAGGGCGTGCTGAGCTGGCCTACTTTCGCCGGGTATTACGTGGACCTGAAAACAGACGCCAAGCCCGACAGCATACGCTTTCACTTCGACATGCCCGAACATATCCAGCAGCCGCTGATTGAAACCATTGTCCGCGAACTGCAGGACGGGATGAACCATGAAAAATCTGACATAGCTTTAAATTACAAAGCTGCTGATTTGCAAGAACCAGGCGAGTCAGGCATCCTCTCGGGATATGCATCAGATACAACAGGTACTGCCGGTGCTGCCGGTGCTGC
>SKNL01000274.1 GCA_007120555.1 Balneolales bacterium | reverse complement strand
GAGGGCACCGTCCGACAGGAGGATACGGGCACTGAGATCACGAAACGAACCGATGAGTGGTATCGCTACCTGCTCGATCAGTTTGAATCCCCCAACAGCGAGATACGCGCCGTCCGCGGGTTGAAACGGGGGGACTGGGAAATTGAGACGGTCACACGCACCCTGCTTTCGTGCACGGCAAAGGAATTTCGCATTCACGCAACCCTCGACGCCTTCGAAGGCGGGCGTCGCATCTTCAGCAAGACCTGGGATCGTGAGATCCCGCGCACTTTTATCTGATACATCCCGTTGATACAACCCGTTGATGCATCTTCCTGATCAGAAGGGGGAGAATTTTTTTGGGAATAGCTGTGTTGCAAAAACCGTATTAAATGTGTGATATTGTATGAACGGGCAGCGAATTTGTGTAAATTACGAGATCACACCGGGGTAATTGGTGGACGTTATAGTTTGCATGGCAATGGATTCGAGCGATTATCGACATCTTATAGAAGAAGCATCTTTCGGGTTTGTGTACCACAAACTGGTTTATGATGACAATGGAAATGCGGTCGATTTTCACATTCTGGATGTCAACCGGACCCTGGAAGAGTTAACGGGATTTAAAAAAGAAGAGGTTGTCGATAAAAAAGTAAGGGATATTTTCCCTTTGGCCGGCCTGGCAGAGCTGGACGATTTATGGCTGTTCGAACAAGTTGCATCCACCGGAAACAAGAGAGACTACGAGCTGCATTCGCGGATACTCAAGCGATGGCTGCGGGTAGAGATTCAGAGTCCGCAAAAGGGGTATCTCTGCACCTTCGTGTTCGATATCACGAGAGAGAAAATGATTGCGGAAACCTCCCGGTATTTTCTCGAGCAGAAACTCGGTGAACCGGATTACCAGCGTCTGACCGCCACGCTCCTGGAAATTACGGGGGCCAGCTGTGTGATGCTCAGCATGGTCAACCCGAACGAAAAGGAAGTTGAGATGGTGGCTTCATGCGGCGCATCCGGCCAGTTCGACAAAGCAGCTGAAGTCCTTGGGTTTGACATACGGAAAAAAAAGTTGCTGCAGGACCTGAACCTGCTGGACGGGTTCCTTGAGAAGGGCATCGTCCGGATGTCTGCAGAGGAACATCTTGATCGCGTCGGACTTGATGCAAAGCAGCTGGAACGCCTTCGAGAGATCTTTATTCCGGGAGAAGTCGCCATCGCAGGAATTATAAAAGACGACCGGCTGCTGGGGCATTTCACCATCATCATGCCGGAAAACCAGCAATTCAAAAGCAGTACCCTGGTTGATATTTTCCGAAGGCAGGCGGGATTGATCCTCGAGCGGAACCAGGCTGAAGACCAGCTTCATCACCAGTCCCGTTTGCAGGAAATCCTGATGAAGATCGCATCCACCTATATCAATGTGCCGCTGGGCGAGATGGAGGATACCATCCGGCGGTCTTTGGTGGAGCTGGCGGCATTTGCACGGGCAGACCGTGTCTATATTTTTGAGTATGACTGGGACCGGCAATTCTGCCGCAATACGCATGAATGGTGTGCCAGGGGGATCATACCACAGATAGACCAGCTTCAGCGGGTACCGTTTGAGCTGATGATGCCCTTGATAGAGGTCCACAAAACCGGGAAGCCGCTGGATATACCGGATGTCTCGACGCTGCCGGACGGCAGTTTTCTGCGCGACCATCTGATGGCACAGGATATCAAGAGCCTCATCACACTTCCGATGATGAAGGGGAAGAAATGCATCGGCTTTGTCGGCTTTGACTCCGTATCGGAACACTACCGCTACACCGAAAAAGAGAAAACGCTCCTGAAGCTGTTCGCGGAAATGCTGGTCAACATGAAAGAACGTTTTGAACTCGAAAACCAGCTGATCATCGAAAAGGAGAAAGCTCAGGCGGCCAACAAGACAAAAAGCGAATTTCTGGCCAACATGAGCCACGAATTGCGGACTCCCCTGAATGGCATCATCGGTTTCACAGACCTGTTGGAAGCCACGCCAATGAACAATATCCAGAAGATGTATCTGGAAAACGTGAGTATTTCTGCCAATGTGCTGATGGGGATCATCAATGACATCCTCGATTTTTCCCGGATCGAAGCCGGACGCATGGAGCTTCACCCCGTTCGTACCGATGTGATCGACCTGGTAGAGCAGACGATGTCCATTATGGAATACCAGGCTGCCAAAAAAGGGCTGCGGATTTTCTACGAGATTCAGCCGGACTTTCCGCGGTTTGCCGATGTGGATCCGGTGCGTCTCAAGCAGGTGCTGATGAACCTGCTTAACAACGCTGTCAAGTTTACGGAAGAAGGCGAAGTGGAGCTAACGGCCGGCTTTGAAGCCATTGACAGCAAGAATGGCAAGCTGTTTTTTCACATCAGGGACACGGGCATCGGGATTACGGAGGAGCAAAGATCCAAATTGTTTCAGGCGTTTTCGCAGGTGGACTCTTCCATCAGCCGCCGATTTGGAGGAACCGGTCTTGGCCTTATTATCTCCAGTCAGCTGGTGGAGCAGATGGGCGGCAGTCTTGGTATGGAAAGCACCTTCGCCGTGGGATCCACCTTCTTTTTCTGGGTTCCGGCACCATATGATCCCGACGATAACCCGGTCGAAGAGCGCTCCGGCAATACTACGGAACCTCAGGAAAAAGGGTCCTGACGCGCTCCTGGATCCATTGGATCTTTACCCATATTGTTCCTAAGAAAAAAAAACGTATCTTTAATGCCGGGTTTTGCCTGTGGTCGAACCATCATGGAAAAACCTGTTTTGATGCACGATTTATTTGGGATGTTTCCTGAAAACCGTGCATTTTGAATCATCCTGGGGTTTATCACTGTTGCTCGAAACCGGACTGCCGGCCCAATCGAACTGTTGCGTTTTGCCGGGCTTCGTCTCAGCCTAACCCATATATTCACTTTCAAGCCGATTTATGGATTCCCGTATCATTGCTTCCAATCTGGCAGATCTTTACAAGAAGGCGGCGGACAAGTATGAGACACTTCCGGCCTTTGCAACCCGAATCAAAGCGCTTGAATGGGAACACGTTACGTTTCGTGATCTCTATGAGCGGGGCCGCAGGCTATCTGCCGGACTGATTGAGTTGGGCGTCGAGGCACGGGAACACGTGGGACTGTTCAGTGACAACCGTTACGAATGGATGCTGGCTGAATACGGAATTCAGCTCAGCGGTGCCGTAAACACTCCCCGGGGCGCGGATGTGACCGATGACGAGCTCATCTACATCGTTAACCACGCCCGCATCCGTGTGGCCTTTGTTGAAAATGATGCCCTGCAGAAAAAGTTTGCACGGCTTCGGCCCGAACTTCCCGAACTGCAGGAAATCATACTGATGAGCCCGAAGTCGGAACCGTTGGAGGGTGTGCGCGCCTTGGAGGAGGTTTTGGCTATTGGGGCATTGCAACTCGAGAAAGGAGACGCGAGCGTGGATGAACGCATGGAGGAAATCCGTCCCGACGACCTCTTTACCCTGATCTACACTTCCGGTACCACCGGAAAGCCCAAAGGGGTGATGCTCACCCACTCCAACATGATGTCCCAGATGAGCGTGATCCCCATTGAGCTGCAATGCACCGACCGCGTCCTCTCCATCCTGCCTATCTGGCATATCTTTGAGCGGGTGTTTGAGGTGTACACCATCAGTTGCGGCGCCTGCAACTACTACACGAGCATCCGTACGCTGGGCGAAGACCTGCAGAACGTGGAGCCCACTTTCATGGGATCGGCGCCCCGCCTTTGGGAGAGTCTGCATCAACGCATCCTGGAGAATGTACGCGCCGCCCACCCGGTCCGCCGCGCCCTGTTCCATATTGCCTATTTCCTGGGACACTACTATCAGGAGTCCATTTTCTATATCACCGACAACGACCTGCAGCTGAAAAACGAGTCGAAGATCAAACGCGCCATTTTCAAGATCGGACACTTGATCCGTCTGCTCATTCTCGTGCCGTGGTACGGCTTTTTCAATGTCGCAGTGCTGGAAAGTGTGCGGAAAAGTGCTGGTGGATCGATTAAGGCAACCGTCTCCGGGGGAGGCGCTTTGCCCATCGAAATTGACAAGTTTTTTAATTACATCGGAATCCCGGTCCTCGAAGGATACGGGATGACCGAGACCTGTCCGGTTATCGCCGTGCGAACGGAAGACCGCCTGGTCAACGGCACGGTTGGTCCACCCGTACCGGACACAGAAGTGCGTATCGTGGACCTTGAGACCGAGGAGATGCTCTTCCCGAACAAAAAGTATCCCCACGAGGGCCGTGGCATGCGCGGTGAGATATGGGTACGCGGGCCGCAGGTGATGAAGGGATACTACCGCGAGCCGGAAATCACCAAAACCGTTTTGCGTGAAGGCGGATGGCTGCGTACCGGCGACCTGGGCATGATGACGTTCAACGACTCCCTCAAGATCCTTGGCCGAAGCAAATCGACCATTGTGCTTTCCAATGGTGAAAACCTGGAGCCGGAACCTATCGAAATGCAACTGCGTCAGAGCAGGTACATAGAGCAGTGCATGGTGGTTGGACAGGATCAGAAATACGTTGGCGCCCTCATAGTCCCGAAGCTGGATGCTTTTGTGGAAGAGGGAGTCAAGGCGGATTCGCTCAAGGAACTTGTGGATAACGCCCGAGCCAACAAGATTATCCGCGACGAAATAAAGGTTATGATAACACGCACAGGCGG
>SKNL01000167.1 GCA_007120555.1 Balneolales bacterium | reverse complement strand
GGGATATCACGGTCAGGGCCGATCACCTCTATCATTTCGGCCGTATAGCGCCGCGTGATCTGCTCCAATTCGCGATTGGAAAGCTCCTTGGGATTGCAGCGGATCGCCCCCTTGGCACCGCCGAAGGGTACATTCACCACGGCGCACTTCCAGGTCATCCATGCCGCCAGTGCCTTCACTTCATCCAGTGTTACATTGGGCGTGTAGCGAATTCCGCCCTTCGAAGGACCCAATACGTTGTCATGTATCACACGATATCCTTCAAAAACACGGATATTCCCGTTGTCCATGATAATCGGGATGGATACGGTCACCGATTTTACCGGGTTCGAAAGATACTGGAACATCCCCTCCTCAAGGTTGAGAATCCTGGCGGCAAAGCGAAAACGCTCCATCATGGATTCAAAAGGGGATTCCTTGTTAAGCGCCGGTCCCGGTTCCTTATAGTAAGGTGAACTGTAATCGTGTGCTTTTTCTGACATTTGAAATCGGAGGTTGATGAGGGGGGAGTATCAATGGCGCCGGCAATGCGATGCTGTGCTGAAAGATTGCATGATTGTGCTGAAAGATTATACGGCTGTTTTGAAAGTTTGTACAACTTTTTGTTCTTGTGGATGCGTTGCCGTTCTTATTTTTACCATAGTGCCCAAAATATAGCAAGAGCCCGTCAAAAGAGAGAACAAAAAACCTGTGGTAAAAACAAAAAGCTTTTTGATGTGAAGTTGCATCATATGCGCTGCTTTTCGATATTTATCGGAATACATTCAAAATTATGAATGCGGTGCGCTCTGCAGCACCGGCGGCACCTTGACGGCTGGCGGCAGTGGCCAAACGCGGCAATCGTCCCCGAAAATCAGACCGAAACGACCAGATGAAACGAACATGAGAGCCTCCGGCTGACACACAGGCAGTATGATTATATCCTGTCATGTGAGTTCATTCTGACCTTAAGAATCGAAATTGATGTAAACAGATGAACCGAAGGCCACGAAGTGCTATAAAAATCACAAACAGATGAAAGAAGTAATTCGATACGGTGTAACTGATATCGGCATCGTGCCGATCAGGGAAACCCCCAATGAAAAGGCTGAAATGGTGAACCAGCTGTTGCTTGGCGAGACCGTGGAAATTCTTTCCCATGAAGGGGTCTGGACCCGTATCGTCTCCCATTTCGACAGCTACGAGGGATGGGTCAACTCCAGCCAGATCAGAGGGCTCACCGAACCCGACTATCATCACTGGGTCGAACATCCCGAACGCCGCCGTTTCCCTTACCGGAGTACCTTTGTTGTCGGCGAGTCAGAGCACCATCTCCAGATTCCCTGCGGTGCTTTCGTGCCGGCGTCCTACCGGGGCATCGAGTGGTTCGGGAAAGAATTCCAGTTCCGGTCCGAGCCTGTCCGCATCAAGGGCAAAACCGTGCTCGATACCGCCCGTGCCTTTCTGGGGGTTTCATATTTGTGGGGTGGACGTACGGACGGCGGCATCGACTGCTCGGGGTTCATCCAGACCACACACATGCTCCACGGCATTTCCCTTCCGCGCGACAGCACCGACCAGTATCGCTTTGGGGAACACAAGGGCACCCGGCTGGAAGACGCCGAGCCCGGTGACATCATCTTCTTCAAATACAAGGACCGGCCCATTACCCACATCGGTTTTTATCTGGGTGACGGGCTCCTGATGCACGCATCGGCGCAGGTCCGCATCCAGCAAATTGATCCCAGCCGGCAGACGGACAAGCAACATTCGTTCAACGTGGCCCTTTCCGAAGGCATTGAGGGCATTATTCGGCCTTACCAGCCGGTTCCCATCCAACCTATTCTGCAGAACCATGAGACTCAACGGTAATGTGCTAGTTTTGAATCAGGACTATCAGCCACTGAGCGTATGTGACGTCAGGAAGTCCATGCTGCTGCTGCTCCTTGAGAAGGCGGAAATGCTGCACGATCTTCCCAGCAAGAAAATACGGACGATCCGTACGAACTTCGACTACCCCTCGGTTATCCGGCTGCGCCGATACGCACGCATTCCCTACAAGACCATCGTACTTTCCCGCAAGAACATCCTCAAGCGCGACAACAACCGCTGCCTTTACTGCGGCTCAAGGGAAAAACTGACCATCGACCACGTGATCCCCAAAAGCAGGGGCGGCGCCGACAGCTGGGAAAACCTGGTCTCCGCCTGCACCGGCTGCAATCACAGAAAAGGCAACCGCACCCCGCGTGAAGCGGGCATGACCCTTTCAGGCAAGCCCTTCCAGCCCAACCACATTATCTACCTCCGTGATTTTTACGGAAATGTCCACGAAAGCTGGAAGCCCTATCTCTACTACTGAAGTGCCCTTGGCCCGGATTCCACCCCGGAACAGGCACTCAGACATTTTTTTTGAAGCAAATATTTGTAACTTCACCCCTCGTAAGAAATCCCGGATCGTTCGCTTCTTATTCAGGTGTTGGTGTTTTCGGTTGGATGCGGTGCGGTGCCTGATCACAGTGCCGCGCCGGAACCTTCAGCAGCAGATTCGGAACAGCACGCGAGAGGTTGTGCCCCGGAGCAGCCCGCATGGGATGCGGTATCAGTTTGGTGACAGGCGGCAATTGTGGGAAAAAATGGATGAATCAATCAATGAAAGTATTCAAGTTTGGCGGGTCGTCGGTGGGGACGCCCGGACGTATCGAGGAAATTGCTTCCTGGTTCCATCAGGCAGTGGAGAAAGAACAGTGCCGGGCCGTGATCTTTTCTGCCTTCCAGGGTGTCACGGACCAGCTAATATCCATGGCGGAAAAGGCCGGAAAAGGGGATGATACCTACACCAACGACCTGGGCCGGCTGGAAGAGCGCCACATTGAGGCCGTCCGCAACCTGCTCTCCACATCCGAACAAAGCCAGGCCGTCGCCGGCGTCAAATTCATGCTCAACGATCTTGAGGATATTCTTCAGGGCGTCTTCCTGGTCAAGGAACTCACTCCGCGAAGCCTGGATTTCATCTCGAGCTTCGGGGAGCGGCTTTCAAACTTTATCATCCACCTGGCTTTTCGCAAACACGGGATTTCCTGCGATTTTCTGGACGCCCGCAAGGTCATTGTGACCGATGACCATTTCGGCAGTGCGGAAGTGGACATGGATAAGACCCTGGCCAATATCCAGGCACATTTTGCTTCCAGCGACCGGCTGCAGGTCGTGACCGGCTTTATTGCAGCAAATGAAAAAGGGGTCACGACAACCCTTGGCCGGGGCGGATCGGATTATACCGCCGCCATTTTCGCTGCCGCGCTGGACGCCGATGAATTGCAGATATGGACCGATGTGGACGGTGTGCTCACCGCTGACCCCCGCCTGGTGCGGGAAGCGTTCACCATGGAGGTGCTCTCCTACGAAGAGGCCATGGAGCTGTCCCATTTCGGGGCCAAGGTCATCCATCCGCCGACCATTGAACCGGCCATGAGCCGCAATATTCCCATCCGGATCAAAAACACGCTCAATCCCGACTTTCCCGGCACGCTTGTCGGTAATTTTTCCGGCGGACCCGAATACATCATCAAAGGGATTTCCTCGATCGACCATGTGGCACTGATCCGGATCCAGGGCAGCGGGCTGGTCGGCATGGCCGGCGTGGCACAGCGCATCTTCGGAGCCCTGGCCGCCGGCAGCATCAATATCATCCTCATCACACAGGCCTCGTCGGAGCACTCGGTATGCCTGGCCGTGCTGCCCAAACACGCATCCAAGGCAAAACGGCTCCTTCAGAAAGAGCTTCAGCACGAAATGGCTACCCATCGCGTGGCCGACATCATTATCGAGGATGAACTGAGTACCATCGCCGTGGTCGGGGAGAATATGCGGCAGACGCCGGGTATTGCCGGAAAGGTGTTCCAGGCGCTTGGCCGCAGCCGTATCAACATCTCGGCTATTGCACAAGGCTCAACGGAGCTCAATATTTCGGCAGTGATCCGTCGCGCTGACAAGCAGAAAGCCCTGCGCGTGATCCACGATGCCTTTTTCTACGGCGCCCGCAAAACTGTCCAGGTCTATGTTGCCGGCACCGGCCTGATCGGCAGGCAGCTCATCTCGGACATCTTTGAAAAACAGGAGTGGTTCCTGACGGAGCGTCATCTCGACCTGCGTATCAACGGCATCTTCAACAGCCGGAAGATGCTGCTGGATGAGCACGGCCTTGCCGGCAGCGACTGGGAGGAGCAGCTGGAAGCGTCCCCGCGGAAACCGGACCAAAATGCATTGCTTGAGTTCGTGAAGATCCACCAGTCGCCAAATACCATTTTTGTGGATGCCACGGCCAGTGACGATCTTCCGGTGTGGTACGAACAGTTCCTGGCGCAGGGTGTGGCCGTCGTCACCCCCAACAAGAAAGCCAATACCGGCAGCTGGGAACAGTACCGGAAACTGTCAGACCTGGCCCGTGACAATGACACCCGCTTTCTCTACGAGACCAACGTCGGCGCCGGTCTGCCTTTTGTCCAGGCCGTCAACGACAGGGTTGCCAGCGGAGACAAAGTCACACGGCTGGACGGCGTCTTCTCCGGCACGCTCAGCTACCTGTTCAATTCGTTCGACGGCAGCAAGCCGTTCAGTGAGCTGGTCCGCGATGCCCGCGAGAGCGGATACACCGAACCCGATCCGCGCGACGACCTGAACGGCATGGATGCGGCCAGAAAACTGCTGATCCTGGCCCGCCTGACGGGACGGGAAGCCTCTCTTGAGGATATACACGTGGAAAACCTTGTTCCGGAGGACCTCC
>SKNL01000230.1 GCA_007120555.1 Balneolales bacterium | reverse complement strand
TCACAATAAAATAAATTTTTCAGGGGTTATCCCTGAAGTGAAAGTTTGCTATTTTACGTAATCGAACGATTGTTTTAAAAATAAATTTTGAGGTTTTTTATGGGCTCATTTGGTGGTGTTGAGATATTGGTCATCGTACTTGTAGTGCTTCTTCTTTTCGGAGCCAAGAAGATTCCGGAACTTGCCCGCGGACTGGGGCAGGGAATCACCGAATTCCGCAAGGCTTCCACCGACATACGGAAGGAACTGGAGAAAGGTTCCGAAGAACCGGTGGAACCCCGGCGTGAAGAGAAAAAACGGGAAGAGCAGAAGGTGAAGAAGGAAGAGGAGCAGGACTGACACCAGACACTGTCATCCAGATCTCCGCAAAGTATCTTACACATATCCTTGAACATTATTTGAACCAGGTTATCACCCGTTTTGAAGTTATCTGATATTCGCAGTACCCGCGCACAGCTCCGGTCCGGAGAGCTCACCCTGCCGGATCTAGTGTCGGGGTATCTGTCCCGCATAGAAAAGGGAAATCCAGACGTAAATGCGTTTACGCAGGTGCATAAGGAACAGGCGCTCGACCGGGCCGGTAAAATTCAGGCAAAAATTACTGACGGCACCGCCGGCTCCCTGGCTGGAATGGTCATGGGTATCAAGGAGGTTCTGTGCCAGAAGGGACACCCCGCAACCTGCGCTTCTAAAATGCTTGCATCGTATGAAGCGGTTTACGATGCCACGGCCGTTGAGCGGCTGCTTGCAGAAGATGCCATCATCATCGGCCGGCTAAACATGGATGAGTTTGCCATGGGATCGTCAAATGAGAACTCCATGTACGGCCCGGTCCGCAATCCCAGGGATCATTCCCGGGTCCCGGGCGGCTCAAGCGGCGGAAGTGCAGCGGCTGTCGCCGCCGGTATGTGCCATGCCACCCTTGGCAGTGACACCGGGGGCTCTATCCGGCAACCGGCTTCATTTTGCGGTGTTGTGGGGCTGAAACCTTCCTACGGCCGGGTATCCCGCCACGGCCTTGTTGCCTATGCCTCATCGTTCGACAGCATTGGCCCGTTTACCGGCACGGTGTACGATGCTTCGGTCATACTGAAAGCGATCTCTGGTCACGATCCCATGGATGCCACATCCTCCCCGGAGACCGTGCCCGACTATCCCGCCCTGCTTATAAATCCGCGGCCCGGCATCACCATCGGAATTCCGGAGGAATATTTCGGCGAGGGCCTGGATCCCGGTATCCGGCAGCGGGTTATGGATGTGGCCGGCAGGATGAAACAGAAAGGGGCCCGGCTGGTGGATATCCGGCTTCCGAACCTGAAATACGCTATAGCTGCCTATTACGTGCTGGCTACGGCAGAGGCCTCAAGCAACCTGGCCCGGTTCGATGGCATACGGTACGGACACCGGGCCGATATCAAGGCCGTCCGCGCGCAGCTGAAAGCCGAGGAAACAGCGATGGCTGAAAGCGGGGCGGAGCACAGTCCCGATCTGGACACCCCGATGATCCGGCTCTACAAGCAGAGCCGTACCGAGGGATTCGGCCCGGAAGTCAAGCGGCGCATCATGCTCGGGACCTACGTGCTCAGTGCCGGCTACTACGATGCCTACTACGGTAAAGCCCAGCGCATCCGGCGTCTCATCAAGCAGGATTTTGAAGAAGCATTCTCCAGGGTGGATGTGATCATCTCCCCGACAGCGCCTACCACGGCATTTGAGCTGGGCGCCAAGGTCAACGATCCGCTGCAGATGTACCTGAACGACATCTACACGATATCCGCCAATCTGGCCGGTATTTGCGGAATCAGCATACCGGCCGGCAACCACCGCAGCGACGGTATGCCCATCGGGGTCCAGTTCATGGCCGATGCCTTCAAGGAGCCGGAGCTGCTCAATGCCGCTCAGATGGCGGAAACGGTGTGTGCTGATTTTACGGATGACCCGCCGGCTTGACGGACCGGAAAAACGTAATCCCATTATCCCATAACCCCATTATCAGGACATTTCCGGCCATCGAATGGATAAAAGGACCATCTGCAGTTCCCTGTTTTTCTCACCCGGTACGTTGCCCTGGCTGCTTATGCTTTCGCTGATAATGATGCTGATGCTGCCGGCCTGCGGTGGGGAGGAACCTGACCCGCGGCTCACCTTCACTGAGCGGGATCGTAACGTGCCGGCATTCGACGCTGATTCGGCCTTCCAGTTCATCGCCGCCCAGGTCGCGTTCGGGCCACGCAACCCCGGCTCGGAAGGCCACCGTCTCACCCGTGACTATCTGGTCCAAAAACTCAGGGATTACGCTGGACCGCAGGCGGTGTACCTGCAGCCGTTTACCCATACCGGATATGCCGGCGAAACCTACGATATGAGCAACATCATCGCCGCGTTCCGCCCGGATCTCCGCGACCGGATCATGCTGCTCGCTCACTGGGACACCCGTCCCCGCGCCGAAAAGGACCCCGATCCCCGGCGCCGCAACGAACCGATCCCCGGAGCAGATGACGGCGGAAGCGGCGTTGGAGTCCTGCTCGAACTGGCCCGGATCTTCCGCGACCATCCGCCGCCCATCGGGGTGGACCTCCTGCTCTTTGACGGCGAAGACTATGGGCGCGAGGGTGACCTGGAGTATTATTTCCTGGGCTCACGCTACTGGTCCAACAACCCGCCGGTCCCCGGCTACCGTCCGCGCTTCGGTATTCTGCTGGATATGGTCGGTGCCAGGGACGCCGTCTTCCCCCGCGAGGGATTCTCCATGCAGTTCGCGCCCCGTCTGGTGGATGAGGTCTGGCGCATCGCCCGTGAGTTGGGACATGATGCCCTGTTCCTGGATGAAAAAGGCTCATCCATTGCCGACGACCACTGGATCATCAACCGCAAGACCGGTATCCCTACAATCAATATCATCCACCATCAGCCACCGCGTCCCTTGCAGACCGACGTATCATTTCCCGAATACTGGCACACCCATGCCGACGACCTGGATATCATCGGCACCGAAACACTCCAGGCCGTTGGCGATGTGATCCTGGAACTGATCTACAATCGAATCCGGTAGCGAACCGGTTATTTTCCATCCAGCCCCTTTCTATCCATGAACAGAAAATACGTAAAGCTGAAAATCAGGATCCCGAAGGAAGAACAGGACCTTGCCGCCGATGATCTTCTGGCCTTCGGTTTTGACGGGTTTGAGCAGCAGGAGGAAGAGCTGGATGCGTGGATTCCGGAAACAGAATTTACAGAAAGCGTAAATCAGAGGCTTTCTGCCTGGCTCGGAGAACAATCAGACGGCGGGTGGCAGATCGTGGACGAGGAAATCGTGGCGGAGCGCAACTGGAATGAGGAATGGGAGAAGACAATCCGGTCGCTGACCGTAGGGCGGTTTTTTATCCATCCCACCTGGACGGACGAGGTTCCCCCGCAGGATTGCATCCCCCTGGTCATCGATCCGAAAATGGCATTCGGGACCGGTTATCATGAGACAACGCGGCTGCTGCTCAGGCTTTTGCCGGACCATGTGCGTCCGGGGGACCGGGTGCTCGACATGGGTACGGGCACGGGAATCCTGGCCATTGCGGCGCTGCGACTGGGTGCCGGCGGCGCACTGGGCATCGATATCGACCCCTGGTGCTACGACAATGCCCTGGAAAATGCCCGGCTCAACGCAGTGAGCGACCGGCTGGAAATCCGCATCGGTTCCACGGAGCAGATTCCACCCGATGCCCGCTATGACCTGATCCTGGCCAACATCAACCGGAATATTCTGTTGGATATGGCCGGAATCCTGGCCGGATACCTGGCTCCAGGTGGCATCCTCATGCTCTCGGGGATCCTGGAAGAGGATGTGGATGCGATCTCGACCCATCCGGCCTGTGCCGCAATGGAACGGCTGGCGCAGGGCGCAGAGAACGAATGGCGTGCGCTGGTTTATCGCACATCATAATAAACATGCTGAATAATAAACATGCTGATTTTAAAAACGTTGTGACTCCTGCAATTGCAGGGAGTGAACACAAATCCGTCCGCAGAATCAGTTATATTACAAAGCATAATCTTGCTATATTTATACTCTGAAAATTATTGCTGACCCCGTACCAAACGTCAAGGCATTACCCAAGTGACACAAAGTGACACAAAAAACGACATCAACTGACAGCAGCCGCAAAGACCGGATGCTGGTGGATGCGGCCCTGTCCGGTGATCAGCAGGCCTATCAGCAACTGGTGGACAAATACCAGCGTGCCTTGTACTTCCATATCCTCAAGCTGGTCCGCAACCGCGATATCGTGGATGACCTGGTCCAGGAAGCATTCCTCAAGGCCTTTGACTGCCTGGGCAGCTACAACCGGCAATATGCCTTCTCAACGTGGATCTACCGGATTGCCACAAACCATACCATTGACTATCTCAGAAAGAAAAAACTCAGCACTCTTTCGATCGACGAGCCGGTGCAGGGCAAGGATGGTGAGATGCAGATGGAGCTGACCGACGAATCGGCCAGCACCGACAGGGAAGTCATTGTGAAGCAGCGGAGCAAAATGCTCAGGGATGCCGTGGAAAGCCTGCCCGAAAAGTACCGGCTGGTGGTCCGGATGAGGCACATGCAGGAGATGAGCTACGAGGAAATCGCCGAAGAGCTCGGACTTCCGCTTGGTACGGTGAAAGCCCATATTTTTCGTGCAAGGGAATTGTTGAACAAGCATCTGAAGGATAGAATCAAGGCCTATTGAAAATCAAGGTCCGACATGTCACGTAACAATCCCGTTAAAAGCGGACAAATAGGCTTTTTTT
>SKNL01000095.1 GCA_007120555.1 Balneolales bacterium | reverse complement strand
TTTACCGTCCCGACCGCCGGATCGCCATCGCGGGAATGGCCCTGAGCGCCATAGGCATTGTCCAGGTCGTGGCCACCATATCCATCTCCGTCTGGGCAAGCGGCTACCAGCAGGGTGTCGTAGTCGAAAACGGGATCCCGATAACACCAAGTCCCGATATGATGGTGGATGAAGATCTTTCACCCGATTTGGCATATGAAGCCTATACTGTTACCTTAGACAAACGGCTCAGCAGACAGCATGACAGCTGGGTGCATATCCGGCTGCGCAATGGAATATCCGGCTGGATACCGGAGCCGGCCGTACAAAAACTGTGACACAGACTTGCGAAATATTATTTTTTATCCGGCATGCCAGCCATGCCTCTGAAATGAACATCCTAAATCCATTCCATTTATGAGCACTCCTGTAGAATACATCCAAAAACATCAGGAAACCTTCAAAGAAGAACTGTTCGATTTGCTTCGCATCCCCAGCATCAGCGCCGATCCCAATCACAAGCAGGACGTGCGGCGCGCGGCTGAGTTTGTGGCCGGACAACTTGAAAAAATCGGACTGAATAACGTGAGTATCGAGGAGACGGACGGACACCCGATCGTGCTCGGCGAACACTTGGAAGCCGGTCCGGACAAACCCACCGTCCTGATCTACGGCCACTATGATGTCCAGCCGCCGGATCCGCTGGATGAGTGGAAAACGCCGCCCTTTGAGCCGACGGTCCGCGACGGCAAAATCTATGCGCGCGGGGCCAGCGACGACAAAGGCCAGTCCTACACCCATATCAAGGCGATCGAATCCTTCCTGAAAACCGGGACCGAACTGCCGGTGAACGTAAAGTTCATCATTGAAGGTGAGGAAGAGATCGGTTCGCCGAGCCTGGTGCCGTTCCTGGCGGCCAACAAGGATCGTCTGGCATGTGACATGGTGCTGGTGTCAGACACGGCCATGTTTGCCAAGGACACTCCGTCCATCACCTACGGCCTCCGCGGATTGATGTACCTGGAAGTGGAAGTGGTCGGCCCTAACCGTGATCTGCACTCCGGCGTCTACGGCGGTGGTGTCCAGAATCCGGCCAATGCCCTGTGCGAGATGATCGCCAAGCTGAAGGACGAAAAAGGCGTGATCCAGATTCCCGGTTTTTACGACAAAGTGCGTCCGCTCTCGGAACAGGAGCGTGAGGCTTATGCGGCACTGCCGTTCGACCAGGAAGTCTACAACAAGACCCTGGATATCAATGAGGAGTTCGGCGAAGATGGGTACTCCACTCTGGAACGTGTAAGCGGCCGTCCCTCGCTGGATGTCAACGGCATCTGGGGCGGCTATCAGGGTGAGGGGGCCAAAACCGTACTTCCTGCCAAGGCGTTTGCCAAGCTGAGCGCCCGCCTCGTACCGGACCAGGAACCCAAGGAGATCTACAAGCTGATTGAGTCGTACCTGCACGATGTCAAGCCTCCGGGTGTTCGCGTAACGGTCAAAGAACACCATGGCGGATATCCCGTACTGGTTGATCTCGATTTCTACGGATTGAAGGCAGCAGCTGCGGCTTTCCAGGAAATTTATGGCAAGGAAGTGCTGTTCGCCCGGGAAGGCGGATCCATCCCGATCGTTGCCGACTTTGCCAAAACACTCAACGCCACGACCATACTGATGGGACTCGGACTCAATTCCGACTCCATCCACTCACCGAACGAGCATTTCCATCTGAAGGATTTTGAGCGGGGAATGAAATCCTCGGCACGGTTCTTCGAACTGCTCGGCGACTACGTGGAGTGACGGACAGCGGCAGGTGACTGGGATTAACCGAGCTGGTCGTCCGGGTTGTAGCGGAAACCGGCAATTGATTCATCCATGACCTTGACGGGGTTGTTCTTGCCGTCAAGCAGAACGACTTTCGGCTTGTGTTCCCTGGCCTCTTCTTCGGTCATTCGGGCGTAGGTAATGACGATGATGCGGTCGCCCACATTAGTCAGGCGCGCGGCCGGGCCGTTCATGCACACTTCCCTGTCGCCCCACTTTCCCGGTATGGTGTACGTATCCAGGCGCGATCCGTTGTTGATGTTGACCACCTGTACTTTTTCATAGACACGGATCCCGGCCATTTCCAGAAGCTCCGGATCAATGGTGATGCTCCCCTCGTAATACAGGTCGGCCTGTGTTACGGTCAGTGGATGAAGTTTGGCTTTGAACATTTCAAGCATCATGGTTCAGCAAATCTTTGTATGTAAAAAGTACGTTGTCGATCAACCTGGTTTTCCCAAGTCGGGCCGCAATGGCAATCACATAGAGTCGTCCTTGCTCAATGACATCGGTGGGCTGAAGATCGGGTGTGGTTACCAGTGAAAAATACTCAACATGGAAACCATTTTCACCTAAACGGTTTATTTCTTCTGAAATTATGGCCGGGTCGATTTCCTCAGCGGTTTTGCCGGCGTTGGTTGATGCCGCATCTGTACTGTCTGTCACGGGCGGCTGGCATTTGTCCTCAAGATGCTGCCGGAAACGCTGCAGGGTTTCAAACAGCATCGGGGCGGTTTTCCGTTCTTCCGGAGTCAGATAGGCATTCCGGCTGCTCTGTGCCAGCCCATCCGGTTCGCGTCGGGTAGGGCCCATCAGGATTTCCACCGGGAGGTCCAGCTCTTCCGCCATCTGCCGGATCACGAACCATTGCTGGATGTCTTTCTGCCCGAACACGGCCACATCGGGCTGGACAATGTTGAACAGCTTGTTCACTACCTGCAAAACACCTTCGAAATGTCCCGGCCGAACCGGTCCGCAGAGATGTTCCGTGATTTTGCTTATCCGGAACGTGACAACATGGTGACGCGCTTCTCCTGCGGTTCCGTACATTTCCGTGAAACCGGGGGCAAAAACGAGCGATACGCCTTCCTTGAGGCAATGGTCCAGGTCGCTTTTCAGGGTTCGCGGATACTGTTCGTAGTCTTCACCCGGCCCGAACTGGGTCGGGTTGACAAACACGGATACCACCACATGATCGGCGTGCTGCCGTGCCTGCCGGATGAGAGAAAGGTGTCCGTCATGCAGGGCGCCCATCGTCGGCACAAGTGCCACACGATGCCCCTTCCTGCGCCACGCGGAAACCATGTGGCGCACTTCTTCTTTTTTGTGTGCTAATTTCAATAGTAGTCTATGAAACGTGCGGATCCACCAAAGAAAACCGCACTGTTTTGTTGCAAAATACCGTCTTTACAGTGCTCTGTTCACGTCAAAACTTTCCAGGAGTTCTTTCACTCTCTGCACGAATGCGCCACCCATGGCGCCGTCAATAATACGATGATCGTAACTCATGCTCAGGTAAACCATGTGCCGGATGGCAATGGTATCACTGCCGTCCACTTCCATCACAACGGGACGTTTCTGGATGACGCCCGTCCCGAAGATGGCTACCTGCGGCTGGTTGATGATCGGGGTTCCCATCAGGTTGCCGACGCTTCCGTAATTGGTAAAAGTAAAGGTTCCGCCCACCAGGTCATCCGGGGAAAGCTGCTTGCTGCGGGCTTTCCCGGCGAGTTCATGTGTTTTTCGGGCAAGGCCCTGCAGGTTCATTTCACCGGCGTTCTTGA
This sequence comes from Balneolales bacterium, assembly GCA_007120555.1. Taxonomy (GTDB): domain Bacteria; phylum Bacteroidota; class Rhodothermia; order Balneolales; family Natronogracilivirgulaceae; genus SKNL01. The sequence continues at coordinate 1,224 of SKNL01000095.1, read as the reverse complement.
TGACGGGCACTACCAGTCCGCCCGTTCCGGCTTCCCCGAGCGCCACCGCAATGCCGTAGTTGATGCTCCGCTTCAGCAGGATCTGGTCACCGTCCACCGAGCTGTTGATCAGCGGAAACTCGCGTATCGCCTGAATGGTGGCTTCTACAAAGAACGGTGTGAACGTAAGTTTGAATCCGTTTTCCTTATGGAATCTGTCCTTGTGCCTGTCACGGTACTGCACCAATCGGGTAACATCGGCCTCGCCAAACGTGGTTACATGGGCCGAAGTCTGTTTGGAACGGATCATATGCTCGGATATCACCTTGCGCATGCGATCCATTTTAATGATCTCCACATCCTCACCCGGCCATTTAGTCGTCCTGGCGGGGGTGCTGATTTTACGGGCCTCACCGGTCTGGCCCGGCTTTCTCAGTCCGGCCCCCTCTCCTCCCGCTTTCACGGCCTCAGGTTTTGATTTTCCGGATTTCACATATTCCAGCACATCCTGCTTGGTGACCCGTCCCTGGCTTCCACTGCCTTCAATGGACTCCAGTTCTTCCCGGGACAAGCCCTCTTCGCGGGCAATGGCACGCACCAGCGGCGAGTAGAAGCGGCCATCGGATCCCTTGCGCTGCGGTGGAGTGCCACTTTCCGCAGAGTCCGTGGCAGCGGGCTCCGGTTTTTTCTCCTGCCCGTTCTCTTTCTTGCTCTCCTTAGTGCCCCCCTCCTCAGGTTTCGCCGGCTTCTCACTGCGTTCTTTTACCTTTTTTTCATCCGGTTCACCCGGTTCATCCGAAATTTCTTCCCCAGCTTCCCCGGAAACCGTGTCTGCTTCCTCCGATGTTACTTCAGCTCCATCCTGTCGGGCGCTCTCGTCCTCCACGCCGCTATCGGTCCCGGATTCTTCCTCGTCAGCGGGCTCTTTCTCCTTCTTTGAACCTGCCTTCCCCGCCGCATCTGCAGCAGCATCGGGATCGGTTTCCAGGATGGCTATGGGTTTGCCCACTTCCACCGTCTCCCCCTCTTCCACCAGGATTTCCACCAGGATGCCGGCCTCGGGCGCCGGCACTTCCGAATCCACCTTGTCCGTGGCAATTTCAAGCAGGGTTTCATCCTGCTCCACTTTGTCGCCGATTTTCTTGGACCATTCGACAACCGTCCCTTCCATGATCGATTCGCCCATCTTGGGCATGGTTATCTCAATACGTGCCATCTTGGTTTTTTTCAGGTGGTTAAAAGGTG
>SKNL01000104.1 GCA_007120555.1 Balneolales bacterium | reverse complement strand
TGCACACCATTGTGGGGGCTGGCGGCGCCAGCGGGTCGCTTGACGCATCCAACATGCTTAAACCGGCTCTGGCGCGCGGTGATGTTCAGGCTATCGGCGCCACCACGCTGAACGAATATCGCCAGTACATCGAAAAGGACGGTGCCCTCGAGCGCCGTTTCCAGAAAATCATGGTGGATGCGACCACGCCCGAGGAGACCATCACCATCCTCAATCAGATCAAGGGCAAGTACGAGAAGCACCACAATGTGCGCTACACCGATGAGGCCATCCGTGCATGTGTCACCATCACCGACCGGTACATCACCGACCGTTTCCTGCCGGACAAAGCCATTGATGCCCTGGATGAGGCCGGTGCGCGGGTTCACCTTTCCAATATCACCGTCCCGGATCATATCGTGAAGCTGGAGGATGATATTGAACTTACCAGCGCAGAAAAGAACAACATGGTCAAAAAGCAGCGGTTTGAGGATGCTGCCCGTCTGCGTGACACCGAAAAGAAGCTCATTGAGGAACTGGAGCGCGAGCAGCGGGAATGGGAAAAAGAGTGTGAGAAGATAATCCATGACGTCAACGAATCGGATGTGGCGACGGTAGTGGCCATGATCACCGGCATCCCGGTCAACAAAATTGCTCAGAGTGAAGGCCAGAAGCTGCTCAAGATGAAAGAAGAGCTTTCCTCCAGTGTCATCGGGCAGGAGGAGGCCATCCTCAAGCTGAGCAAGGCTATCCAACGCACCCGTGCCGGTCTGAAAGATCCGTTCCGTCCGATTGGATCGTTCATTTTCCTGGGTCCTACCGGTGTCGGAAAGACCGAGCTGGCCAAGGTCATGTCCAAGTACCTCTTCGATTCCACCGATGCGCTCATCCGTGTGGATATGAGTGAATACATGGAAAAATTCTCGGTCTCACGACTCGTGGGAGCACCTCCCGGCTATGTCGGCTACGAAGAGGGCGGTATTCTGACCGAAAAAGTTCGCCGCAAGCCCTATAGTGTGGTTCTGCTCGACGAGATCGAGAAAGCACACCCGGACGTATTCAACCTGTTGCTGCAGGTACTGGATGACGGTGTATTAACTGACAGTCTTGGGCGCAAGGTCGATTTCCGCAATACCATTATCATCATGACCTCGAACATCGGAGCGCGTGACATCAAGAACATGGGTCGCGGCATCGGCTTCGCGAGCACAGATGCCACCTTCGATTATGCTAAGATGAAAACCACCATCCAGGATGCTCTGAACAAAGTATTCAATCCGGAGTTTCTGAACCGTGTCGATGATGTGATCGTGTTCAAGCCGCTGGAGAAATCCGACATCTTCAAGATTATCGACAACCTGGCCGAAGAGCTGTTCGCACGCATTGAGAATCTTGGTTACAAGGTTGATATCACCAAGGGTGCCAAGGAGTTTCTTGCGGATAAGGGATTTGACCAGAAATTCGGAGCGCGTCCCCTCAAGCGGGCCATCCAGAAATATGTTGAAGACCCGCTTGCCGAGGAGATCCTGGGAGCTGCAAAAGAAGAGGGATCGGTCATTCGCATAAAGATGAACCAATCTCGTGACGGGCTGGCCTTTGACTGGAAAGTCCCGGAAAAGCAGGTTAAAAAACCGGGAGATGACGCAGATAAACGGGCGTCACGTGAAAATTTCCCGGAAGAATCCCGAAATTGATCCCGAATGCACTCTTTGTGGATACTCCTCCAATGTGAGGATATCCCCGTATCCCGGGTGCATCTCATAATCTCATAGCGGGGGTATCCCATCATGCAGTGGATATCCCATACCGGTGTATCCATCCACCCTGCTCCTCTGAAGCGGAGTTCGTCTGAAGCAAGGCTCACGGAATCGGTCCGACGGCAACTGCAGCAGGACTCTGCAAAGTGGTCCGTAATCTTCAAAGTGAATGACGGATGATCAGCTCTCTGTTGGTGCCTTGAAGGCGATATGTCGCGTTACTTTCGTACTGCAGCGAAAGCGGGAAATGAGGAGATGTGTGCACGGTAAGGCCTGTTTCTTCACGGACGACCCGCCTTTGCCGCACATCGATGACATGCATCCTGATATTTTCCAGGCGGTCGTTGTTTCGGTTTCCGGTCAGTACTGCCAGTTTGCCATCGGGCATCCACGAGGCCACCTGTACGCGTTCCCGGAAACTGGCGCTGCCAAGCCGTTCCCCGCCGGCCACTTCATGCACCATGGCCCTGCCGGAAGCACGGCTTGTGACATACCGGGCGCATGGACTCAGAACGATCTCCTCTATTTCGTTGTCTTCGTAGTCGATATCCGCCAGGATATCTCCCCGAACCGACAGCACCAGTGCGTAATTCCGGTCACTGGACTCATCCAGAAGGTGGGCCAGCATCAGCCGGCCCGAGGGATGCATCCGAACCGACCGGATGCTTCTGTTCCGGGATTGAGTGAGCGTACGGCCCTCATCCCCGGAGCGGATGTCCCTGATGCGTGAGCCAATCTGTTCGCCGAAGAAAATCCGCGGGTTGAATGCGACCATCCGGTGTCCGAACGGTGTGCTTGCAAATTCCGAAATGGCTTCTCCTTCCGGGCTGCCGGCACTGTTGAAAATCTGGAAAATTTCCTCTCCGCGCTCATCATAATAGGTAAATGAGGCGATATTGTCGCGATAGACAAAACTTCCGTTGTTGAGCATGTACAGATGGATGGAGGGATCACCAGGGTCGTAGCCGGCAATGCGGCTGATGCGATGCAACAGGGATCCGTCGGACCGGTAGATCTCTGCCGCCACCTGATCGCCTCTCACAAAAAGGACGCCGACAAATGACCGGTCTTCGCTTATGGATGCGTGACGGAACCCGGAAACCATGGCTGTGCCGTCACCGAAGATGAGTTCCCCGTCACGGATACGAATGCTGGTGCCGCTGTCCCCGCGCAGAAGGTCGGTCCGGAACTGGTCAGCCGCAAACTGTTCCGTTTCAGGCGAATACCAGAACCTTATTTCCTGTGCGCCCAGCTGGGTCAGCGCAGGAAAAATGGAAATACAAAGTGTAAGAATGCAGAGAATTATCGCCTTATTCATTATGCAGGTCAGGTTTTGTTTTCTGTGAAGGTAGTGCCACACAATCTGTCACAATCTGCTATGCAACTCATGCCATGATTTCCTAACATTACCGGTGCAAAGATTGTTCAGGATATTACAGAATATAAGGTGTTGATGACCATACGATATTCCATCATAATACCGGTGTACAACCGTCCGGACGAGCTCCGGGAGCTTCTCGAGAGTCTTGTCAGCTTAAAAAAGGCAGCAGGGGCACGGGACCGTGAAGCGACACGGGAAAAGGCAGCGCTACGGGACAGCCGGGCGGTGCAGGACAATGAAGCGGTGAAGGACAGCCAGGCGGCTTCGAAAAATAATCCGGCAAACTGGGAGGTCATCGTGGTGGAGGATGGTTCGTCAGTTCGCTCGGATGAGATTTGCAAGGCATTTTCCGGGGATCTTGAGCTCAGGTACCAGTTCCAGGAGAATGCCGGTCCGGCAGCGGCGCGCAACGCGGGTTCCAAATCTGCCCGCGGTGAATGGCTTTTGTTTTTCGACTCGGACTGCATCATACCGCATGGGTATTTCGAGGCGGTGGACAGGGCGCTGGAGGATACGTCCATTGACTTTTTCGGCGGGCCTGACCGCGCGGCCGCGGAGTTCTCGGCAACTCAGAAGGCGATCGACTATGCCATGACCTCTTTTCTGACCACTGGCGGGATCCGGGGCGGGCGCCGAAAGCTCGACAAGTACTATCCGCGCAGCTTCAACAAGGGTGTGCGGAAAGCCGCATTTCTCGATGTCGGAGGGTTTTCAGGTTTGCGCTTTGGCGAGGATCTGGACCTTAGCATGCGGCTTATGCAAGCCGGCTATCGGTCGGCGCTGATTGAGGATGCCTGGGTCTATCACAAGCGGCGCACCGATTTGAAGAAATTCTTCAAGCAGGTCTACAATTCCGGCATGGCACGTGTGGTTCTGAACCGGCTGCATCCCGGCACCATGAAACCGGTCCATTTACTGCCTTCCCTGTTCGTGCTGTACCTTTTAGCAGCACTGGTGTCGCTGCTGGTTGGGGCTCAAGGGTTACTGTGGTATCCGGTCGGCATCCTTGCCGTAATCCTTTTCATTGACGGGTTCCGGTCGACCGGTGATATCGGGGCATCAGTTCTGGTCCCGCCGGCCAGTTTTGTACAGTTATGTGGATACGGCACCGGTCTTATGCACTCTTTTGTCCTGATCCATATCCTGGGAAGAAACCGTGTCAGCGCCTTTGAAAAGAACTTTTACAAGTAAGCAGATAAATTCGGACACAATCAGATTGATTTCCTCCCCCTTTTCACTTATCTTTGGTGTCTTTGCTGAAGTAGAATTCACATACGCAACAGGTTACTTCAGGAATTCGTATTTTGAAAAAGCACAGCAAGGCAACCGTTCTTTGTATTAGTGATAGAATGTAGCGATCGGCACCAACGACATGGGCTAATTCGGTTGAGAAAATGATCGGGGCGTAGCGCAGCCCGGTAGCGCATCTGCTTTGGGAGCAGAGGGTCGCAGGTTCAAATCCTGTCGCCCCGACTTTTTGGATACACAAACCGTTACTGAAAGATCCGCAGATACTGAAATCAGGAATTCCAGGATATCTGCAGGTCTGCCATAAACGTTACGGAGGTATCCGACAGGCGCCCGTAGCTCAACCGGATAGAGCAACTGCCTTCTAAGCAGTAGGTTACAGGTTCGAGTCCTGTCGGGCGTACACCGTTTTTGAGATTGGCGACATGGCCGAGTGGCTA
>SKNL01000153.1 GCA_007120555.1 Balneolales bacterium | reverse complement strand
GGCGTGTACTTCTTTGCAATGAGCGTCCAGTCCGTCCTCGCCCTCGTGATTGTGCTTGTAATCTACCTGCTCAGCAAAGGCCTGCTTACCAATACGATAAACAACTCCCACATCCACGATATGGGAACACTGCTTTTCGGATTTACCGTCTTTTATGCCTACATCGCTTTCAGCCAGTTCCTTCTGATCTACTATGCCAACTTCCCGAAAGAAATACTCTGGTACTATTACCGTTTTGAGGGAAGCTGGATCATACTGGCTTACCTGTTTCTGATTGGTCGCTTTGCACTTCCTTTCGTTATCCTGCTCGGCAAGAAAGCCAAATCCAACCACAAGGTACTCATGGGAGTATCGATCTGGATCATCCTCCTGCAGTTTCTGGAATTATACTGGATCGTGATGCCCATTCTGCACCAGGGCGCCATTTCGGTTCACTGGCTCGATATCACATTGCTGCTCGCCTTTTTCGGGGTTTCTGCCGGACTCTTTTTCCGGCAGTTTTCGCGGCACAGTATGGTACCGAAAAACGATCCGCTACTCGCTGAATCACTTAACAAACACTGAGCAATTTCATTCCGCCACAGTAAATTAGCGGAATTTCACGGGAATGCTGAGGCATCCTGTCGTTGTTTAAATAGACAACCTTTATGAAATGGAGTCATGTCAAAAGACCAGGTAAATAAAAAAAATCAGGACCTTGAAAAGTCGATATCGCTGGGTATTTCCGAGGACAACATAAATCTGAAGACCGTCTCCTTCTGGATCATACTCGGAATTGTAATGGTAATCATCATCGTGTTCGGTGTGTACAACATGTACAACTACAACAAGTTCCTGTCCACAATGCAGGCAGGCATTGATGCGGACTATCATGGGTTGAATGAGATGCGGGAACGTGATCACAAGATGCTCAACACGTTTGAGCTTGTTGATGAGGAGAACCGGCGATACAGAATACCGATCGACAGCGCCATGGCGCTGATTGCCAGGGACTGACCAAAATCAAGTAACCAGAATGAACCGTTTCTATCCTCTCTCTCAACATATGAAAATCACCCCGATCGCCATCCTGCTGCTTTTTGGATTGCTTCTGGCGCCGCATACCAAAGGCCAGCATAATGTTCCCCCTGAAGAACTGGCGAATGTCGGGGTGACGGAAAAACTGGGTGAGTACGTCAGCGGCGACATCCGCCTCGTCAATGAACACGGCGAGGAGGTGCTGCTGGAACAGTATCTCAACAACGGCCGGCCCCTGATGCTCGCCATGGTCTACTTTGAGTGCCCGATGCTCTGCAACCTGATCCTTCAGGGAATGATGAAAGGCGTCGGCGAACTGGCATGGCAACCCGGAAAAGAGTTTGATATCCTCACGGTGAGCATCAGTCCGACTGAGACACACGAACTGGCCATGGCCAACAAGCAGATGTACCTGGAGCGTCTTGGAAATGCGGACGCTGCCGATGGCATCCATTTCCTCACCGGAACAGAAGAGGAAGTCCGGCGGCTGGGCGATCAGGTGGGCTTCTACTATCAGTGGAACGAGCAGACCCAGGAGTACATGCACGGTTCCACACTTATGTTCTTGTCGGAAACCGGACGTGTTTCCAGGTATCTGCACGGAATCGACTATCCCGAACTGATGCTGCGGAACGCCTTGTCTGATGCTGCCGAGGGACGTATAGGCAGCACTATGGATCGCCTTGTCCTCTACTGTTTCCAGTACGACCCCGCAGCCGGATCCTATGTGCCCGTGGCCGTGAATATCATGAAACTGGGCGGTGTCGCCACCCTGTTGCTGCTCGGTGTATTCCTCGGATTCTTTTTCCTTCGCGAGCGAAAAAAAAGCCAGCAGAACCCGTCCATCCAGTACCGTGAAAAAAAACGTGACAACCCGAACAAACCTGACGCTACCCTCTAACCGAACGACACGATCCAAGCCGATCCAATGAACAGAATCATAGAATATATGCTGCCGCCGCAACGCTCAACCGTTGCCAGTGATGTGGACAGCCTGTTTACTTTTATCAACGTCGCGGGATTCATCCTGTTTGCCGGAATCATGATCACGATCCTGATATTCGTGATCAAGTACCGCCGCAAGTCCGAGGATGATGTAACCCCGGTGATCACGCACAACAGCATCCTCGAGGTGACCTGGACGGTCATTCCCATCATTTTGATCCTCATCGTGTTCAGCTGGGGATTCCGCGGTTTCCTGCAGCTTTCCAGCCCGCCCGCCAATGCCTATGAGATCAATGTGACCGCCGCGTCGTGGCTCTGGGAGTTCAGCTATCCCAACGGCGGGACCACCGTCAACGAGGTATTTGTCCCGGTGGACCGGCCCGTCAAGTTCATCATGCGCTCGGACGATGTGATCCACTCGCTCTTTATCCCCGATTTCCGGATCAAGATGGACGTCCTTCCCAACCGCTACACCACCACCTGGTTCCAGGCCACATCCACCGGCGAGGCCGTCCTCTACTGCACCGAGTACTGCGGCACCGCCCACTCCGACATGCTCGCCACGGTGCATGTGCTGAGTATTGAGGAATTTGAAGAGTGGCTGGAGACGGGACTGGAAATTGATGAGGACATGCCGCTGGCCGATCTTGGACGGCAGACCTATACGGGGGCCGGCTGCAACGCCTGCCATACCCTGGACGGCACCGATCGCATCGGTCCCTCCTTCCTGAATCTGTACAACACCGAGCGGGAACTGGTGGATGGGTCTGTCGTCATAGCCGACGAGGACTACCTTCGCAGGTCCATTCTTGAGCCGCAGGCCGAAGTGACTGCCGGATATCCTGCCAACATGCCGTCCTACGCCGGCCGCCTCAATGAGCGCCAGATTGACGGACTCATCGCATTTATCAAAGAACTGCAAGACTAACCTCACTATGGCCGAAAGCACTGCTAACACTCTGAAGATCCGCGAGTTCCCGATTGACGAGAATCCGAAGCATACGTATCTCAACGCCGGAAAAGGGATCAAGTCCTGGCTCTTCACGCTCGATCACAAGCGGATCGGCCTGCTCTACCTGGGTTCCATCACCCTCTTTTTCTTCGTGGGAGGCGTGCTGGCATTGTTGCTGCGCACCGAACTGCTGACCCCCGCACAGAGCATCATTGACGCCGATACGTACAACCAGATCTTCACCCTGCACGGGGCCATCATGATCTTTCTGTTCATCATCCCGTCGATACCGGCGGCACTGGGCAACTTTTTCCTGCCCATGATGATCGGTGCCAAGGACGTGGCCTTCCCGCGGATCAACCTGGCCAGCTGGTGGATCTACATCTTCGGCGCACTGTTCGCTCTTTATTCCATCGTCAGCGGCGCGGTGGATACCGGCTGGACCTTCTACACCCCCTACAGTGTGCAGACCGAGACAGCGGTGGTATCCATGACATTTGCCGTGTTCATTCTGGGCTTTTCATCCATCCTGACAGGGATCAACTTTATCGTTACCCTGCACAAACTGCGCAGCCCCGGGCTTAACTGGGGCAAGATGCCGCTCTTCCTGTGGTCGCTTTACGCCACGGCCATCATCCAGATCCTTGCCACTCCGATACTGGCCATCACCGTACTGCTGCTGGCCATGGAACGCATTTTCGGCATCGGGATTTTCGATCCCACAATGGGAGGCGACCCGGTGCTGTACCAGCATTTCTTCTGGTTCTACTCGCATCCCGCCGTCTACATCATGATCGTGCCGGCTTTCGGGATCATATCCGAGCTGATTTCCACATTTTCGCGCAAGACCATCTTCGGCTACTGGGCCATCGCCCTGTCCAGCCTGGCCATCGCCTTTATCGGGTTCCTGGTCTGGGGCCACCATATGTTCGTGTCAGGGCAATCCGAACTCTCATCGGTTGTGTTCTCCTTCCTGACGTTTTTTGTTGGCGTGCCCACCGGCATCAAGATCTTCAACTGGGTGGCCACCATGTACAAGGGTTCCATTGATTTGAAAACGCCGATGCTCTACGCACTTGCGTTCCTGTTCCTTTTCACGATAGGCGGCCTGACCGGGATCATGATCGGCGCGCTTTCGGTGAACGTCCACTTGCACGACACCTACTACATCGTGGCGCACTTTCATTACGTGATGATGGGCGGGACCGTAATCGCACTGCTCGGCGGATTGCATTACTGGTGGCCAAAAATGACAGGACGTATGTACAGTGAATTCTGGGGGCGTATCACGTGCGGGGTGATCTTCGTTTCTTTCAACATGACCTTTCTGCCGCAGTTTATCATGGGCAGCCAGGGTATGCCGCGCCGGTATTTCAATTACGTGGACCAGTTCCAGGGCCTGCACCAGTTCTCGACCATCGGCTCCTATATTCTCGGGCTGGGATTTGTGATGATGGCGGTCTATCTGGTCTGGTCGCTGTTCAAGGGTCCGAAAGCACCCTCCAACCCCTGGAAGGCCCGTTCGCTGGATTGGATGACGTCCTCGCCCCCGCCGCATCACAACTTTGAATACACACCGGTCATCCTTCACGGTCCCTACGACCATCACAAACCGATGAGGGAGTTCCGGATGGGGGTGGTCAGGGAAGCTGCGGATCATAGCAAGCCTGTGGCACGGGAAACCACCTGATACCGGACAATGCTGATACCGGACAATGCTGAAACAGACAACGCTGAACCGGAAATGGAAGAACAAGGTAGAATAGGGTAGAATAATCGCCGGCGCACAGCCAACGGTTTGACAGTCGATCCGGAACATCAAAATCAAAAAAACACAACGCATTTAGCAACTATCGACGTATGGGGAATCAGATAGCAGAGAAAGAAAAACCGTCGCATCTACAACACCATTTT
>SKNL01000110.1 GCA_007120555.1 Balneolales bacterium | reverse complement strand
CGTATTCATCCTGGGTCTTCACGAAGAAGGGTTCCCCCGTCCGGAGAAACCTGATTTTCTGCAGTTCCGTTACGAGAAAATACTGAAAATACTCACAGAAAAGGACGGATCGGAAGGGTATGTCGAAGCGCGCATGCAGTTTCAGCGGCTGCTGTCGTCGGGCAAGCCGCGTTATCTGAGCCGTCCGTCCCTTGTAGCCCAGAAAGCCGTGATGCCGTCACCGCTCTGGCTTGAGATGCTTGACAGCCGGGAAGAGCAGGACTTCCGACACTGGCCGATAACCGCACAAAAATGGCTGATGAGTGAGTTTGAAGCCGGCCGGCTTGTGTCAATCCTTACCCGGCAGGACGATCCGGCGCATGTCATCGATATCGAAGGGCGGATCGCTGACGGCAAAATGACGCAATCCCAAAAAGATTATGGCGCGTCATTAAAAGACGCCGTACAGCGTGACGCCTGGAGCCGTATCCACCAGAGAAACTCTGTTTCCGCAACAGAAAATCAGCCTGACAGATTTGCATGGCAGCTTTCGGCGGCGGTTCAGAAAGCGCGTCAAAATCCCTATGAGATGGGGCGCTACGACGGAGTGCTGGACCCGGAAACAGTATCAGGCTGGCTCGGGCAGCAGCATGGCGACGGATCGATGCGAATGAGCATCAGCCGGCTGAATACGTATGCCGGTTCGCCGCACGAGTACTTTTTCAAATACGTGCTTCGGTTAAAGCCGCTGCATGAGTATCAGGACGATGCCGAGTCCAATATCAAGGGCAGCCTGCTGCATCAGATCCTCGAGGAGTTCTACACGAAGACTCCGGAGGAGGGCCCGCCGGTCTGGCCGGAGGAGGATCCCAGGGCGGCGACGGAGCGGATGGATCGCATACGGCGACGGCTGACCGAGGTGTACCGTCATCAGCTCGGCAATCCGCAAAGTCCGTTTCCGGGTATCCTGGAGAAGAACCTGGAGCGGGTGACACGGTGGTTCCTGGAGAAGGAGGCCGGTGGCCGCGAGGATTTCCTGACAGAGGTGGAAGATGCGCGTCCGGCTGTCTTCTATCCCGGGTCGGGATTCCGGATGGAGCAAAAATGGACTTTTGAGAAGAAAATGGCAGGTGTGCCCGTACTGTTCCGGGGGATGATCGACCGGATAGATGTGACCTCTGACGGACGGCGTGCGCTTATCTACGACTACAAATCGGGCAAGTCCGGGACAAGGTCCTACCAAAGCATCCGGCACGGCTCCGGCTTTCAGCTCCCGGTCTATGCCATGTTTCTCCGGCAAAGCGGCCTGGTGCAGTTCCTGGCCGGATATTACATCCTTCCGATCAACGGGAAGAAGAAAGAGGTGAAGTGCGACTATGCGCTTGGTTCGGCGGAGCTGATCGATGAAGACCACCTGCTTTTGAAAAACAAGTCCGCAAGGAAAAAGACCATGCTGAAATTCAAGCCGGAAGCGGAAATGGATGCGTTCATGCAGGCCATTGAAGAGCTGCGTATATCCTGGATCGTGGAGGCGATCCGTTCGGGACGGTTCCACGCCAGCCTCACCGGCGATCCCGCCTGGTCGGATTTCAAGCACATCAACCGCTACGATGTCCGCATACAGCAGCAGCGCAAGAACCGCGAGGTCTCACGGCGACGCAAGAAGAAACTGAAATTTGAACTGGACCGGTATTACCTGTTCGAACCGTTCTGGGAGGATGCGGATGGCGGATGAACGCGACAATGCTGCACGTAACAATGCCGCACGTAACGATTTTGCAAGCCACGATATGGAACAGACGCCGGACGCGATCACCGACCGGATCCGCCGGCACCATGGGTACCTCATCCTGGAGGCCGGCGCAGGCACGGGCAAGACCCATAACCTCACAGAGCGCGTCATCCACCAGCTCATTGAAAACGGGGTGCGGCTGGAGCGCATGCTCGCCCTCACCTTCACCGACTTTGCCGCCGCGGAAATGCGCTCGCGCATCTATGTCGCCATTAACCGGAATATCGGTACCTCGAAGCACCTGCAGGCCACCCGCCAGCGCTTCTCGCACAACTATATTTCGACGTTCCACTCCTTCTGCAACCGTATCCTGCAATATTTCCCCGATGAGGTCACCGGAATATCGGTGCCGGATGCGCCGCGCGCCTTTGGCCGCCCGGATCATGAGCGCAGTGTTGACGGGGCGCTGGAGCTGCTGACCGATTACGATGAGGTGCTCTGGATGATGGAGTGGCGCAAGCGGTTTTACAGCAAGTACAAGGATCACGAAGTGCTGCAGCGTCAGCTTACCCGGCTCTCCGTTTCCGATTTCGACAAGTTCATGAATGAGTTGTCGGGGGTGGATGAAAAGGCGCTGGAAGAACTGGCGTTGCTGTCGCCCGCAGAGTATCCCGGATGGCTCGGCGAGGTATCGAATCACTGGCGGGCGGAACGGGATGCGCTGCTTAAGGAGCTGCTGGATACGTTTGCAGCCCATCCGGAGTGGTTTGCGTCACCGGACAACATCCCGCGGTCGGTGGAAGCCCTTGCGGCCATCAAAAACAAATCGGGCGGTTTCGCGAAAAAGGCATTCAACAGGAACGAAATAGATGAGGAGACCCTGGCGGAGATCGGTGAGCAGGGTGATACGCTGTTCGGGTACCACAATGCGCTGGTGATGCTCGACGGGTATCTGTCGCGGCCGGACCTGGTGCGCGAGCTGGCAGACTATCCCGAACAGGAGAACTTCGATCCCGACCACGAGGCGTACTGGAACATGCGCGACCTGGCCGAGCTGGGCCTGCGGTGGGGCGCGCTCATGCGGTATCAGCGCTTTGAGACGGGCTATTTCAACTACGACGACATGATCTGGCTTACGCACCGGCTGTTTACGGACCATCCCGCCGTAACCGCGCAGATGCGGGCCCGTTTCGACCAGATCCTGGTGGATGAGTTTCAGGACACCGACCACCGGCAGTGGGAAATCCTGGAGAAGCTCGCTTTTCCGGATGGTGTTGCTTCAAGAGGGGGAATAGAGCCGGACCAGGATACCGGGAATCGTGAGGGCAAGCAGCTGCTGATCGTCGGCGATGTGAAGCAGGCCATCTATGGATTTCGCGGCGGCGATGTGGCCATGATGCGTCGTGCCGGGGGGGAGCTGACACGCAGGAGCGAGGCTCCCGGCGCCATGCCGCTGATGTCGGTGGAGCTGCCCTACTCGTTCCGCTCAAACGAAGCGGTCATCAGGTTCACGAATGACCTTTTCCGCGGCATACTCGGCCCGAAATCACAGGCCGCATCCTACGAGGCGCATCACCAGCCGCTTCGCTGGCCGTCTGCGGGACAGTCCAGAAATGCGGAGGCCCCCGGCGAGGTCCGCATACTGCTGGCCGATGGCGGGGCGCTGGAAGCCGAACTCAAAAAACGGCAAAAAGGGAACCCGGAGGGGGAATCAAACGGGAACTCGAAAAGTGATCCAAATGGTGGTTTGAAGGTGGATTTCATCGGTGGTTCAAAAGGTGATTCAAAGGAAAATTCGTCCGACCTGGTGGAAGCGGAAGTGCTCGCTTCGCACCCCATCCACCTGGAAGCCCGTCGCATAGCCAAATTTCTGTGCGAAATCCATGACGGACGGCGTGAGGCCTATGACGCCATCCACCAGAAAATGAAAAAAGGTAAAAAGGCGGTCGGCGTGCTGTACAAGCGGCGCACGCACATGTATGCACTGGAGGATGCGCTCCGGGAGGCCGGGTTGCCGTTCACCGTGGCCAAGGGCAAGAGCTATTACATGCGCAGGGAGGTGCGGGATGCCTGGCTGCTGCTGTCGTTTCTGCTGGATGCGTTTGACGATGTGTCGCTGACCGGACTGCTGCGGTCGCCGATGGTGTCGCTTTCCGATTCGGGCCTGCTGACCATGCGGCTGGTGATGGATGAGGACCGAAGCAAATATCCCAATTTCTGGAGTGTGGTGTCGGGTCATGCGTCGTGGCACGGGCGGCTGCGCGATGCCGATCGCATGGCGCTGGAATCGGCGGTGCCCCTGTTGCGGAAATTGCGCGAAAAAGTGCCGTTCCGTCGTGTTTCCGAACTGCTGGAAGAGGCGTTTTTCACGTCCGGACCGTATATCGGCGCGTTCCCGGCCGATCCGCAGGTGCGCGAGAACCTTGTCAAGCTGCTGGATGTGGTCCGTAACCTGGAGAGCACCGGACGCGGCACACTGTTCGAGGTGACCGGGTTCCTGTCCAACCGCATCGGTGAAGAGGCCGGCGATTCCGAGGCCGAACAGGCCGATCCCGCGCCCATCCAGCTTATGACCATTCACGGTTCCAAGGGGCTGGAATTCCCCATGGTGGTGCTGCCGGACATGTATTCGGGGGATAACGACAGCGGCGTGCAGCTGTATCTGGCCGATGACGATCCCGACAGTTTTCTGTGGCCGGCGCTGGCGTACAAGCCGGGCGATATCGAAGGCGACAAGGACAGCGAGGGGTCTTTTCTGTTTAAAATTCTCAAGGCCGAGCGGGTGAAACGGCAACGGGCGGAGACCAAGCGGCTGTTTTATGTGGCGGTGACGCGCGCCGAGACGCATGTGCTGCTGAGCATGACGAAGCCGAACCGCCGCAAAGCGGGATCTTTCGCCGATCTTCTGGAGCCGTGGGTGATGGAGCAACAGGCGTCTCTGGTGCAGAAAGCAACCGTGGAGCAGGATGAGGCCGTGGAGCGGGAAGCGGCCCTGGAGCGGAAGGATGCAAACCAGGATGATGCAGACCGGCAAGAAAAGGGTTCAACGGGGAGCGGGGAGGTGCCGGGTGCCCGCGGCTTGGAGGGCGGTACGCATAAAATAGCTGAAATTGACTGGCTGACGGTGGAAGAACTGATGGATCTGG
>SKNL01000149.1 GCA_007120555.1 Balneolales bacterium | reverse complement strand
TATCTCCGGCAAGTTCCGCAACCAGGTCAAGATGCGCTCCTGACTTTTTCCACCGGGTCTGGTCGAGGATGCCAAGCCGGGTGAGCACGGATTCCACCAGTGCTTTGAGGTCGAACAGATCGAAGGGTCTTGCCGGTTCTTTCCAGTGCTCCGTATGGATATTTCCGGCAACGCCAATGTGCAGGTGTGTGGCTTCATGGACACCCTTGATCCATGTTCCGCCTTCACTGTCGCGGCGGAAAATATTGCCGATTTCAAAAAAGCGCACTCCGGTTGTTCCCCGGTTGAAGTTGTAGGCTGCTGAGCGCAGGAATCCGTACATAAGCTGCGTACGCAAGAGCGCCTGGTCTTTGGTGATCGGATTGAGGGTGGGTACAACCATGGCCGGACCGCCAAGCGCATCCAGAAACCGCTCAGGCAGGAGGCTGTTGGTGTAGATCTCATTGAGGCCGGCGCTCACAGCCGCCTGGCGCACCTTTTCGCGGAACTGTTCGCTGAATGGGACAGGTTCCGGGGTGGCAATGGTGATGCGTTCCGGGTCCGGGATATTGTTGTAGTCGTAGATACGCGCCACTTCCTCGATCAGGTCGATCTCGGTGGTGACATCCGGGCGGAACGTGGGCACGGTGGATTTCCAGACGAGCGGGTCGGTTGACTCTTCTTGTGTGATAAACTCCAGCCGGTTGAGGATTCCGGTTACGGTTTCTGGAGCTATACTGGTGCCGAGCAGGCTGCAAAGTCGCCCGTATCGCAAAGATACCGTGAGCGGATCTGTTTTTACAGGGTGCACATCGGAGATGCCTTCGACGGTGCCGCCGCACAGTTCGAGGATCAGTTCCGCGCAGCGAAGTGCGGCGTCTTTGGTTATGGAGGGGTCCACGCCGCGCTCAAATCGGTAGGAGGAGTCGGTCTGCAAGCCCAGTGCGCGGGATGTCTTCCGGATGCCAACCGGTTCGAACCAGGCCGACTCGATCAGCAGGTCAGTCGTTTCTTCGGATATCTCCGAGTTGACTCCGCCCATGACGCCTGCCAGGGCGACCGGCTTTTCGCCGTCACAGATGAACAGGGAGCCGGCGGGAACGGTACGTTCGACATCATCAAGTGTAGTGAATTTCGTTGTACCGGGGAAGGAGCGCACATCGATTTTTGTCCCGGCCAGTTTCTCCAGGTCGAAGGCGTGCAGCGGCTGGCCCAGTTCATGAAGCACAAAATTGGTGATGTCGACCACATTGTTGAGGGGGCGCAGGCCGATGGATGCAAGATGCTTTTTGAGCCATTGAGGCGATTCGCCGATGGATACGCCGCGCATGATGATGCCCACATACCGGTGGCATTTGTCCGGATCCGTGATGCGAATGGTCTCTTCATCAAGCTGGCGGGTCACTTCGGGAAGCTCGTCCAGCGGCTTTTTGAGGGCTGCTCCGGTCACGGCGGCCAAATCCCGGGCTACACCCAGATGGCAGGTGGCATCCGGTCTGTTTGGCGTCAGTCCGATTTCAAAAACGAAATCCGGTGAGGATCCTGTCACGTGTGCGAAAGGTGTTCCCGGAGCGTAGTGGTCGTCCAGGACCATTATACCGCTGTGGTCATCACTCAAGCCGAGTTCATCTTCGGCGCAGATCATGCCGGCGGATTTCTGTCCGCGGATTTTGGCCTTGCGGATCTTGAACGGCGAACCGTCCGGCAATGGCACGGGAAGCGCGGAACCGACCGTTGCCACAGGCACTTTTTGTCCGGCTGCCACATTGGGCGCCCCGCAGACGATCTGGGATGGTTCATCGTGGCCGATATCCACCTTGCATACTACAAGCCGGTCGGCGTCGGGGTGCGGCTGCACATCCAGCACCTTGCCTACGACAATACCGTCAAATTGCGAGCCGGTCTGTTCCATTTCTTCGACTTCCAGACCTGTGAGAGTGAGTTTTTCGGCCGCATCCTGCGGCGAAGGTATTTTCGAGAGATATCGTGATAACCAGTTGTAGGATACTTTCATCTGTTTAAAATTTTGGATTCATAAGGTCAGATAGAATGTCCATGACGATTATAATCATGCTTCTGTGTGACGGGTTGCCGTCATGGCCATTTCATCGGAGTGAAAACAGATTAATACTCGTTGCCGGTTTGTTGCCGCAGGCTCCGTCGCCGTGCGGGTCTATCGTACCGGGTTAATGGAAATAATGGTTTTCAGGGAAACTGATTCAGGAACCGCACATCATTGTCGTAGAGCAGACGGATGTCGTCAATTTCGTATCGAGACATGGTGATGCGTTCGACACCCATGCCAAAAGCAAAGCCGGTCCACACTTCCGGGTCAATGTCAACGGATTTGAGGACATTGGGATGGACCATGCCCGCTCCCAGTATCTCCATCCATTGACCGGGCCGGTTGCCGGTTTCCCACCAGATATCCATCTCCAGGCTGGGTTCGGTGAACGGAAAGAAGGAGGGACGGATACGATACTTCAGGTTCTTTCCGAACAGGTGGCCTGCAAAAGTGATAAGGGTGTGCTTCAGATCGGCCAGGTTGACGTTCTTGTCGACATAAAGACCTTCCACCTGGTGGAACAGGCAGTAGGATTTGGCGGTGATGGATTCGTTGCGGTAGACGCGTCCGGGCATGATGGCACGCACCGGGGGCTTCTGCTCCTTCATCAGACGGATCTGGACGGGGGAGGTGTGTGTGCGCAGCACCAGGTCGCGGGAGGGGTCCTCTTCGTCCTTCCGGATGAAAAAGGTGTCCTGCATGTCACGGGCAGGGTGTTCCGGGGGGAAATTCAGTGCGGTAAAGTTGTGGAAATCGTCCTCCATTTCCGGACCGTCCGCAATCGTAAAGCCAAGCCGGTAGAAAATATTTTTGATCTCTTCCAGTGTCTGGGAGAGCGGGTGGGTGGAACCGGCAGGAAATGGCGGTGGCGGGAGTGTGGGATCGTCGGTGGCAGTGATGTCGGCCGTTTTGCCGGCGGACAAGGCCGCTTTTGCTTCATCAAAGCGTGTTTTTGCAAGCTGTTTGAGTGCGTTCAGTTCCTTTCCAAGCCGGGCCCGGTCCTGCGGTTCGGCCTTGCCGATGCCGGCCAGGAGTTCGGTGATGATGCCTTTTCGGGAAAGGTACGTGAGCCGGAATGCTTCAACGGCCTCCTCAGTGTCGAGGTTATACGTTGAGATGTCGTTTTTTACTTTTTCGATATCGGAAATATTCGCCATGACGGGACAGATCGCTACGGGTAACGGAGTAAACGGTTCCAAAGGAACGCTTTCAAACATAAAAAAACCGGCAGCATCGTGAAAGATACTGCCGGCTTTATTTCAGAATCGGCTTCAGGATTTCTTCTGAGCGGCTTCCACAACTGCTGTGAAGGCCTGTGGATCGTGAACTGCAAGGTCTGCGAGCACTTTCCTGTTGATCTCCATTTCATGGGATTTCATGGCACCCATGAGTTTGGAATAGGTAGTCCCGTTCAGGCGGGCGGCAGCGTTGATTCGGGCGATCCAGAGTTTTCTGAATTCTCTTTTGCGGACTCTCCTGTCGCGGTACTGGTACTGGAGGGCTTTGTCCACTGCGTTCTTTGCGACAGTGTAGACCTTGCTTCTTGCACCCCAGTAGCCTTTCGCCTGGTCCAGGACCCTTTTGCGACGGCGACGGGAAGCCACATTATTGGTCGATCGTGGCATTTGTTCAGTAAGTTAATGGTTCTAAAAAATCAGAAATTGGGAAGCAGACTGCGCATACGCGGCAGGTCGACCTTGGCAACAAGGGTTGGCGTACGCAGATTGCGCTTCCTCTTGGATGATTTTTTGGTAAGTATGTGACTGGCGTACGCTTTCTTCCGCTTCAGCTTACCGGTGGCGGTAAGCTTGAAGCGCTTTTTGGCGCCGCTTACGGTTTTCATTTTAGGCATAATTAACCCAAATATTGGTTAAAAATTTGCAAGAAATAAAGGTAAAAAAAATGCAGTTCACCAGCAACTTTTATATTGCGATTTATCTTCTTGCCCTAAAATGCCGGCCGGAAATGGCAGGCGCATCTCTCCGGTTGCCTCAGGACCCGGGCCCTTTGGCAGGAGCGACCACCATGGACATTCTTTTTCCTTCCAGTTTCGCCGGTGTTTCCACTTTTCCGAAATCTTCCAGATCCTCGGCAAGGCGATCCAGCAGCTTCTTGCCCTGGTCACTGTAGATGATGTCCCGGCCTTTGAACTGAACGGTTGCCTTGACCTTGTTTCCATCTTTCAGGAAGCCTTCGGCATGACGTCTCTTGAATTCATAGTCGTGGTCATCGGTCTGTGGACGAAAGCGCAATTCCTTGAGAACAACGACATGCTGTTTCTTTTTCGCTTCCTTTTCTTTCTTCTTTTTCTCGAAAAGGTACTTTCCGTGATCCATGATCTTGCACACAGGCGGATCGGCGTTGGGCGCCACCTCAACAAGATCCAGGTTCTGTTTGAACGCCATTTCGATGGCCTCTTTGACAGGCAGTATGGCGTGCTCGTTATCGGGCTTGATAACGCGAACCACATCAGCCCGTATACCCTCGTTCACTCGCTCTTTTGGTGTTGACTTGCGAACGGGATAGCTTTTGAATCGTTTTCCGATGGTTGTTTCTCCTGTTTGGTTACTGTGAAAGTTGCCACGTGAGTGCAGACAACAACAGCGGGTACTTCCCCGCTGCATGCAATGGGAATGTTGCTGAATCGGTCACTCCGTTTCCGGCAGTGCCTTTTCATTTACTTCCCTCTTAATTATCGAAAGAAATTCTGAAAAATTAAAGCTTCCAATGTCACCTTTTTTGTGTTTCCGTACGGAAACGGTGCCGCTTTCCATCTCTTTTTCACCCACAATGAGCATGTAGGGTATCTTGGATGTTTCCGCATTCC
>SKNL01000114.1 GCA_007120555.1 Balneolales bacterium | reverse complement strand
TCGGCGCCGTAATTGGTGACATTGTCAGCGATCAGTGCGATTCTATCGGAAGAGATATCGACGGCCGTGATGTTGCCCTGATTTTGCATCAGGTCACAGAGCATAATGGTTTTGGTTCCGGGTGCGGCACAGAGATCGTAAACGTCTTCACCGGGTTGCGGATCCAGGATGGTGGGGGCGAATCCGGCGGCGATATCCTGAACCTGGGCAAACCCCTTTTGAAACCATCCTTTTGCACGGACTTTCTGGAGGCTGCCTACTTTATAATAACCGGGAAGCCAATCGCTTTCCTCGAACTCAATATCTGCCTTGCTGAGCCTGAGCTGGAAATTCCGGGCATTGGTTTTGATTCCATTGACACGCAGATAATAGGAGGGGTTCTGGTTGTTGTGTTGCATGAGCCGGAAAGCCTCACGTTCGCCGAAACGTTCGACCCAGCGTTTAACAAGCCATTCAGGGTGTGAAAAGGTAGTGGCGATCAGCTTGGTGCGGTCTTCAAAATCGGGGCGGGGCAGGTTGGGCATATCACGCTGGACCCGTCGGAGGATGGCGTTCATAAGGTCAGCGCTGCGTGAGCCTCCCAGTGTCTTGGCAAGTTCCACGGCTTCATTCACAGCGGCATAATCCGGCGTGCCATCCATGAAAAGCAGATCATAAAGGCCAATGCGCAGGATATTTTTGAACTGGAAATTCATTTCACTGACCGCGACAGCACTGTAGCGGGATATGAGAAAGTCCAGATAGCTTCTGCGGCGCAGAATTCCCTGAACGTATTCATTTGCCTGCTGGCGGTCCTGTCCCTCCAGTTTATTAAGTATCCTGGAGTCCGTTTTATGGAACTCCTCAAAATGGTTAAGTGCTTCAACACTTGCCTGACGAGCTGTGACAGTCTGTTCCAAAGCTTCTTTTTACTTGTTTTGGTTGGTTTTCAAATTCTAAAAAAAGTACGGATTTTTTTTGTAACAATTAAGCCGAGATGTCGCCTGTCCCGGCTCAGGCATTCTATTGGATGATAAAATCAGAACGGCAGGGGATTCCGGCCATTCCAACAGATCACACCCATGGAAAAAAACGAGAGAGCGGCTGAATTGGTGTTTTCCTTTTGCTCCGGTATTTGGTAATTTTGCGAAATTACCGTGCCGGGTGGTTCTGCGCGGTTCATTTACTGAAACTTTTAAAAAAATTCTTTGCTGATGAATAAAGGGAGTATAGCACAAATCATTGGACCTGTTGTGGATGTCGATTTTCCCGAGGGCAAACTTCCACCTATTCTCAACGCACTGAAGGTGGAGCGCGAAGGTATGCAGGACCTCATCCTTGAAGTGGCGCAGCACCTGGGGGAAAACAGGGTACGCACAGTTGCCATGGACTCCACGGACGGGCTTGTCCGCGAGACTCCTGTAGAAGATCTTGGCTCAACCATTTCCATGCCCGTAGGCGAGGATATCAAAGGCCGGCTCTTCAACATCATCGGCGACACCATTGACGGTATTGCTCAGCCCGAAGGCAAAGAACGTTATCCGATCCATCGTCCGGCTCCTCCATTTGAAGAGCTGTCCACATCCACAGAGATGCTTGAAACAGGCATCAAGGTCATTGACTTGCTTTGTCCTTATGCCAAGGGCGGCAAAATCGGTCTGTTCGGTGGTGCCGGTGTCGGTAAAACGGTACTGATCCAGGAGCTTATCAACAACATCGCAAAGCAGCATGGCGGGCTTTCCGTTTTTGCCGGTGTAGGTGAACGTACCCGAGAAGGTAATGACCTGCTCCGTGAATTTATCGAGTCCGGTGTTATCAGCTACGGTGAGGAATTCAAAAAAGAGTTTGAGGAAAACGGAAACTGGGATCTGGACAAGGTGGACATGGAGGCGCTGAAGACATCGCAGGCCACGCTGGTCTTCGGCCAGATGAACGAGCCGCCCGGTGCGCGGGCGCGTGTTGCCCTTTCCGGCCTTACCGTTGCCGAATATTTCCGTGACAAGGTCAGCAAGGATATCCTTCTGTTCGTCGACAATATCTTCCGGTTCACACAGGCGGGTTCCGAGGTATCGGCTCTTCTGGGAAGAATGCCTTCAGCGGTGGGTTATCAGCCTACACTGGCATCCGAGATGGGTGACCTGCAGGAGCGCATTACGTCAACGAAAGACGGGTCCATCACTTCGGTGCAGGCCATCTACGTTCCTGCCGATGACCTTACCGATCCGGCTCCGGCCACGACATTTTCTCACCTGGATGCGACAACCGTACTTTCCCGGCAGATTGCCTCATTGGGTATCTATCCGGCTGTGGATCCGCTCGATTCCACTTCGAGGATTTTGGATCCGCGTGCTATCGGACAGGATCACTATGATGCGGCTCAAAGTGTCAAGGAGCTTCTCCAGCGTTACAAAGAGCTTCAGGATATCATCGCCATCCTCGGCATGGATGAACTTTCTGACGAAGACAAGCTGACCGTGGCGCGGGCTAGGCGCGTACAGCGCTTCCTGAGTCAGCCCTTCTTTGTCGCCTCACAGTTTACGGGACTGGACGGTAAGTTTGTCAAAATAGAGGATACCATTAAGGGCTTCCGCAAAATTGTCGAAGGTGAACTGGATCATCTCCCGGAAAGCGCGTTTTTCCTTGTTGGCAGCATAGAGGAAGCCATTGAGCGTGGTGAAAAAATGCTCAAGGTAGAGGAGTGATCCCTGAATCGTGCTGAACCGAACTCATCTGTAACGTCATTTCTATGAAAGTTCACATATTAACTCCGAGGGGTCCCATCTTTGAAGGGGACGTCGAAGGTATCAGGTTGCCGGGTGTCGAGGGTGGATTTGAAGTACTCAAAGATCACTCGCCCCTGGTTTCCATTCTGGATATCGGCAAGCTGGTTGTCCGTGTCCCTGACAAGCCTGAGCAGAGCTATGCCATCAGCGGCGGGTTTACCGAAATAAAGGAGAACAATGTGATAGTGATGGCTGAGGAGGCCATCCCATCCGATAAGATTGACACCGGCACGGAACGCGAAAGAAAGTCGGAGCTGGAGTCGGAACTCAAGAAGCACAAAATATTTACAGATGAGCACAAGCGGATCCATCGCGCGCTTCGTATCGTCAAAAACCGGCTGAAGGTCGCAGGGCTCTGATTTCGGCTCAAGCCTCATCAGGGCTGATTACAAAACAGGTGGATACGCAATCGGGTGGAATGCATGCTATGCCATGTTACCAGCTGATGCGGCTCGGGCGCGTTGGTTCGGGGTCGCGCTCTTCCGGCGGCTGTTCCATCACAAATCCCTGCGGCTGTTCAAACGCATCCCTGCTCCAGGGGACATTCGGATCGTTGGCAGAGCTCTGAATGAACTGACCGACAATAGGCAATGCCGTTCGGGCACCCTGACCGACCTGTGTTCCCTGCGGGAAAATGATGCGCCGGTCCTCTCCGCCAACCCAGGCGCCGGCCACAAGATGCGGCATCATCGCCACAAACCAGTTGTCGGCGCTGTTCTGCGTGGTCCCGGTTTTTCCGGCGATATCCTGGCTTATGTTAAACATCCAGTTCATCCGGTTGCCGGTACCGACCCAGCCCTGTCCGCCCCGGATGACTCCGCGCATCATGTCGACCATGATATAGGCGGTCTCCGGGCTGATTACTTCCTGCTGGCTTGGTGACCGGAACTCCTGGAGCACGTTTCCTTCGGCGTCTTCAATCCGTGTAACCGCATAAGGTTCTATGTGAACACCCATATTGGCAAACGTGGCATAGGCGCTGGTCAGTTCAAGCAGGCTGGAGTGGGCGGTTCCAAGGGCAATAGCCGGATTGGTGGCGATAGGCGTCCGGTTCATACCCATCCGGCGGGCAAAATCAGCGATTTTCTGTCCGGCAGGGGCCAGGTCTTCCAAACGGTTGGTGCCGGGTGCGCCGGCAAGTTCGGGCAGCAGGCGGACGGTTACATTGTTAAGGCTTCTTCCAATGGCTTCCCTGAGTGTGATCATTTCGGGACCGCTGGGTATGACCGGATCCCTTGGCGACCACCGGTCCCCACTGACATCAAAAAAGTTGACCGGGTATTTCGAGAATGTATGATAAGGCCGGTATCCGTTGTCAATGGCCACTGCATAAACAAAGGGCTTGAACGTGGATCCGGTCTGCCGGCGCAGCTGGTGAACATTGTCACGCTGAATGGAGCTGTAGTCCGATCCGCCGACCCATGCCAGGATATTTCCATTGGAGGGGTCTATGGCTACAAAACCTGCTTCAAGCCGCGCACGAGCATGTTTTACGGAATCCACAAAGGCTTCGTCCATCTTCAGCAAGTCCAGGATCTCTGCGCGGGAACCGCGTCCATCGCGCCGATACTCTTCAAATCTTTCGGTCTCCTCCAGGAAGCTGTTCAGGAATCCGGGATACTGCGCCCACAGTTTGTCCATGGACTGATTGCTTCCGGGGGAGGTCCATTCCTGTTCAAAACTGCGCTGGTGCCTTTCAAGCTGTTCTTTAAGAGCTTCTTCGGCAAAGCGCTGCATCCGTGAGTCAATGGTCGTGTGGATGATGAGCCCGTCACGGTACAGGTCATAGCCGTTTTCATCGGCCCATCCCTGGATCTGCTGACGTACATACTGCCCGAAATAGCGGCTTTCCCGTCCGGTGCGGAACGGAGGGTTGTAATCCAGCTCAAGCGGAGTGGTACGGTACTGTGCAAATTCATCCGGCGTGATGAAGCCGTGACGCCGCATCTGCGACATCACTACATTTCTTCGTTGCGTCGAGCGTTCGGCGCGGGTGCGGGGGTTCAGGGCGGATACGGCCTGGAGGCTTCCGATGAGCGTCGCTGCCTCGGGCACCGTGAGATCGCTGGCCGGCTTGTTGAAATGGGTATGCGCCGCGGTCTCAATTCCGA
>SKNL01000270.1 GCA_007120555.1 Balneolales bacterium | reverse complement strand
GGCGTTCACCTATGGGGAGATCGGGATCATTTCCCGTGCCGTTGCCACCATCATCTTTATCCTGATGACGGCTCCGGTAGCGGCGCACACCATCGGCCGCGCCGCCTACAAAAGCGGGGTAGAGTTCTGGAAGGGCACTGTTGTCGATGACCTGAAGACCTATTATGAGCGATCGGGGACGCCCGGACATCAGGCCGGCAAGCTGCCGGAAGATGATTGAGTTTAAGTGCATCCATGAGGAAGCACGACCTGTATCACAGATTACAAATCGTTCAAAATCCTGGAATATGAACGTTTCAATAAATTTTTTCAGATCGGGGCACCCCGGTGATAAAACATCCGGATGCGGCGGGAGGCTTTTATGCTGACCGTAGTAGCCCTGATTTTTATCGTCGCACTGCTATCCCCCTGGATCTATAAGCTTTTCAAGGAAAAATCGGGGTGGGTGCTTGCGCTGCTGCCTTTTGGCAGCTTTCTCTATCTTGCATCCTGGCTGCCGCATATCGCCGCAGGCAACGTCGTGCAGCAGTCCACCACATGGGTCTCGATGGCCCTGTTCGAGGTGAACCTTGCATTCTACCTGGACGGTCTCAGCCTCATGTTCGGGATGATCATTACCGGCATCGGTACCTTCATCGTACTTTACGGAAGCGGGTATCTGGCCGGCGATGCCTACCTGCCAAGGTTCTATTGCGCGATCCTGCTCTTCATGGGATCCATGCTCGGCGTTGTTTTGGCGGACAACCTGATCAGTATCTTCGTTTTCTGGGAGCTGACCAGTTTCACCTCGTTCATCCTGATCGGTTTTACCCACGAGCAGGAAAACTCCCGCAAGGCGGCGCTTCAGGCACTGCTGGTCACCGGCATCGGCGGACTTGCCCTGGTTGCCGGACTCGTGCTCATGGGCTTTGCCTCCGGACACTGGGAGGTCTCGGCGCTGCTCAATGAAGGCGATATCGTCCGCAACCATCCCTATTATCTTGCCATCCTGATCCTGGTCCTGGCCGGTGCCTTCACCAAGTCGGCCCAGTTCCCCTTCTCCTTCTGGCTTCCAGGAGCGATGGCCGCACCTACGCCGGTCAGCGCCTACCTCCACTCCGCGACCATGGTCAAGGCCGGTGTGTATCTGCTGGCCCGCCTGAACCCGGTCCTCGGTTCCACGGAAATCTGGCTGATCCTTGTGGGTGGATTCGGACTGCTCACCCTGCTTGTCAGCGCATGGCTCTCGCTCAGCTTCACCGACATGAAACAGATCCTGGCCTATTCCACCGTGATGGCGCTGGGAACCATGATCATGCTCATCGGCTTGGGTACCGAAATGGCGATGAAGGCCCTTGCCGTTTACATCCTTTCCCACGCCATGTACAAAGGCGCCCTCTTTATGGTCGCCGGCGCCGTGGACCACGAAGCCGGCACCCGGGATGTGCTGAAGCTTGGCGGGCTCCGCACCCTCATGCCCATCTCGTTTGCCGCTGCGGCACTGGCCGCCATATCCATGGCAGGTATCCCGCCGCTGTACGGGTTCATCGCCAAGGAGCTGGTCTACGAGGCCGCCCTTGAGGCGCCGCTCTGGCCGGTGCTGGTCATAACCCTGGCCGTCATCGCCAATATTGCGATCGTGGCGGCATCGGCTATTGTTGTCATCCGCCCCTTCCTCGGCGCCAAGGTGGAAACACCCAAAAAAGCGCATGAGGCCCCGCTCTCGATGTGGATCGGCCCCCTTTCTCTGGCCGTTTTGAGTGTGCTGTTCGGCGTGCTGCCGTTTCTCATTGACACATCGCTGATGGTTCCGGTGGCATCAAGCGTGTATGGTGTCCCCATGGACTTCTACCTGTCGCTCTGGCATGGTATCAACCTGCCCCTCATACTCAGTCTGGTGACACTGGCCGGCGGTATCCTGGTCTACCGGATCTGGGACGGGCTGCGGGAGTCGGCCCCGATGAAAGTGTACCAGACCGGGTTTGCCATGGGTCCAATCAGGGGGTACAACGGACTGGTAAACGGATTGCTCGGGCTGGCCGGATGGCAGACCCGCACCATACAGAACGGCCTGATGTCGAACTACCTCGTCACCATCCTCATCACCCTGCTGGTTGCCGTCGGCTACACGTTCCTTACCCGTTCCGGGATTGTGTGGAATCCCGGCTTTGAAAATATGCTCATCCAGGAATGGGCGCTTTCCATTGCCATCATAACCGCGCTGGGCATCATGCTTGCATTCGGGCACTCCCGGCTGACCATGGTCATCGGAGCGGGTGTGGTTGGATTTGCCCTGGCCCTGATCTACCTCATGCATGGTGCGGCCGATCTTGCCATGACCCAGGTGCTGGTGGAAACACTCACCGTGATCCTGGTGGTCCTGGTGCTCATCCACGTACCCAAGTTAAAGGAGCTCCGGAGTACCACCTCGAAGATCCGGGACGGTGTTATTGCCGTGGCAGCGGGCGCGCTGATGACCCTGCTGATCCTTGCGGTAACGGCAGCGCCGTTTGATGCGTTCATCTCGGAATTCTATGCCGAAGCCAGTTATCCGCTGGCCCACGGGCGAAATATCGTGAACGTGATCCTGGTCGACTTCCGGGCGCTCGATACCATGGGAGAGGTCGTGGTGGTTGCCATCGCCGGCCTGGCGGTCTACGCACTTATCAAAATGAAACGGTTTGGATCGCCGCCTGATACGAATACCGGGGGCAGAACCTCCTCCGGTGCCGCTTCCAAACAAGGAGGATCATGATGAAAAGCCTTATTCTGCATACGGCTACACGATTGATGATCGGTGTTCTGGTCTTGTTCTCGCTGTTTTTGTTCTTCCGCGGACACGATGAGCCGGGAGGCGGATTCATCGGCGGCCTGGTAGGAGCCGGTGCGTTCACGCTCTACGCCATCGCGTTCGGGACAGAAGCGACGCGCAAGGTGCTTCGCATCCATCCTATTACGCTCATTTCCGTTGGCCTGCTAAGCCTCGTCGTGAGCGGATTGATTCCCATGTTTGTGGCAGAGCCGTTCCTGACCGGGAAATGGCTTTTCATTGAATGGGGTGCGATAGACACGAAATTAAGTACGCCCCTGCTGTTTGATATCGGGGTTTACCTGTGTGTGGTCGGCTTCATCGTCACCGTCATTTTTTCACTCGAAGAAGAAGGGTAGTCTGTTTTTATGGATACGATACTTCCCATTATTGCCGGAGCCATATTCGCCACAGGCATCTACCTGCTGCTGAGGCGCAGTCTGATCCTGACGATCATTGGCATTATTCTCATAAGCAACTCCGTAAACCTGGCGCTCTTCTCGCTTGGACGCATATCCACCGAGAATCCGCCGCTTATCAAAGCCGGCAGCCTTGAGCCTCTTGCGCCGTTTGCCAATCCGCTTCCGCAAGCGCTGATTCTCACCGCCATCGTGATCGGATTTGGCCTTCTCGCCTTTGCCCTGGCTCTCGCCTACCGCAGCTACCGTGAGCTCGGGACTGTGGACCAGGATGAGCTGCTTGAGGATGCCGAGGATACATCGGCGGCCATTGTCCCCAGGAATGATTTCAAGAATGGAGGGGGCGCATGAACGGAATGCTTGTACTGCCTGTCGCGATTCCCCTGATCACCGCCACGCTGGCGCTGCTGTTCCGGAAATCTTCTGTCCTTCAGCGGTGGTTTGGCGTGCTCGGCATGGTCGTTTTGCTGGGGTCGGTCATGATGCTGTTCCGTGACGTATACACAGACGGCATCCAGGTGCTTCAGCTGGGTGACTGGGCAGCGCCTTTCGGCATCACACTGGTCGCCGATATGCTGACTATGCTGATGCTTGGCATATCGGCCATCATGGGTGTGGTTATCGGAATCTATTCCTTATTTGACATAGACAAGGAGCGGGAACGTTTCGGCTATTATCCGCTGCTCCACATCCTGATCATGGGCGTGAACGGAAGCTTCCTCACGGGTGATATCTTCAACCTTTATGTATGGTTCGAGGTGATGCTGATCGCCAGCTTTATCCTGCTGGCGCTTGGCAACAGCAAAAACCAGCTGCAGGGAGCGCTCAAGTACGTTTTCATCAACTTGTTCTCTTCGCTGATCTTCCTCTTTGGCGTGGCCATGCTTTACGGGATGACCGGTACCCTGAACATGGCAGATCTTGCGGTGCGGCTGCCCCAGGTGGAGAACACCGGCCTGGTCACCACCACGGCCATGCTGTTTATGGTCTCCTTCGGCATCAAAGCCGCCGTTTTCCCGCTGTTCTTCTGGCTCCCGGCTTCCTATCACACACCGCCGGTGGCTATTTCCGCAATTTTTGGCGGACTGCTTACCAAGGTCGGGGTTTATGCGCTGATTCGCGTATTCACGCTGCTTTTCACCCAGGACAGTGCCCACAATGAGTACCTGCACACGATCCTGCTCTGGGTGGGCGGCTTTACGATGGTCATCGGCGTACTTGGCGCGGCCTCGCACATGGAGTTCCGCAAGATCCTCTCGTTCCACATCGTGAGCCAGATCGGCTACATGATCATGGGCCTGGCATTTAATACTGCCATGGGGATCATGGGGGCCATTTTCTACGTGCTGCATAATATCCTGGCCAAGTCCAACCTGTTCCTCATAAGCGGTATTGCACAACGTCTGCTCGGTACCTTTGAACTGAAAAAGATGGGCGGCCTCTACAAGCACTATCCCTTCCTGGCCGTGCTGTTCCTGATCTCCGCGTTCGCACTGGCCGGATTCCCGCCATTGTCCGGCTTCTGGGCAAAACTGAGCCTGGTGAAAGCGGGTCTTTCCATCGAGCAGTATGTGATCACCGGTGTGGCCATCCTGGTTGGACTCCTCACCCTGTTCTCGATGACCAAAATCTGGCTGTCGGCTTTCTGGGGGACCGTCCCCGAGGAAACGCCCGCACATTTTGGCAAAAT
>SKNL01000151.1 GCA_007120555.1 Balneolales bacterium | reverse complement strand
GTGAGGTGCAGTACGCGGTGAGGTACTGTACGCGGTGATGTGCCGTGATATGAGTCTGGCTGTCCGGGTGTTGTCATATTTTGCCGGCCTGCATGATGTACAGCAGCAGCCGCTTCAGCTCGTCAACCCGTTCGGGCTTGTTCTCCTTTTCAAAGCTGAAGACAAGGTTGCGCACCGATCGTGCCAGGATTTCCCGTTCAGGCGCACGCTCAAAATGCCTGGGCAGCGGCTCTACCCCGTGATTCCGCAGGAAATAGGAGCACTGGTCGATACTGATTACCCGGCCGCGGTTGAACGGATCGAATAGGGTGGACTGGTTCCCGGATTCGTATTTAAGCAGAAAATGCATGGGCATGTTCACCCCGTAGATGGGCAGCTCCAGCCGGCGGGCCACAAAAAGCATTACCATGCTCAGTGATATGGGGGTGCCGCGGCGACGCTGCAATACTTTATGCAAGAAGGAGTTGTCGGGATTCATGTAATCGGATTCCGCCCCCTTGAAATATTCCTTTTCAAAGAAGAACGAGACGAATGTCTGAAGCTGTTCACCGGCAGAAAGTCCCGCATGGATGGAAGGCCCCAGCCTGGCAGCCATCTTGTCCAGCTGCCGCCGGTACAGGTCCGTGCGGAGCGTCGGGTTATCCAGCCGGCACAGCAGCAGCTGCCCCCGTTCCAGATCCGCCGGGGAATCCACCCCGCCCTCAAGAATCTCCAGAAATTCCTGTTCGAATGAGGAAAAAGTGAGGTCGTGGATCAGTTCCGTCAGGCGTGTCCGCAATTCCGGATCGTCCACCTTTTCCCTGCATTCATCAAGAACAGGCACACTCTTCTCGTCCAGGTCCGAAAGCCGTTCTTCCACCTTCTCCCTGACAAACGGGTCGGGGTCGTCCATCAGCGAAAGCAATGCCCGAACCTCCTCGCGGCTGGCAGGCACCGGTCCCGTTTTTCTGTAAGATGATACGCTCATGGGAAGTGGATTTCTTGTATTATCGGTAACATCCCGACCGTTCGAATCGTTTAAAATGATTTTGAGGTTACCGCTACACCCGTTACCTTTGACAATCCCGTTACCCTTTTCATTCGCACTGCTTTTTGCCTGCTGATGTCAGCCGGCTGCAGATGCGAACGCACAGGCATCCAGTGAAACGCGCAGCAAACAGCCCACGAACCGAACATGACAGCTTCCTGATATCACGGGAGCATCATCATATCCTGTCATGTGAGATCATTCTGACCATGGAACCAAAGGTCGCGAAGTGCCCAGTGAAACGCGTAAGCGAAATCGAAACTCTTTTAAACACATGAACTTGCACGTATACTCCGAAACCGGGCCGCTGGAAGCGGTGATCGTCCATACGCCCGGAAGAGAGGTTTCCCTGGTCAACCCCGATCGCCGGGAGCAGCTGCTTTTCGACGACATCATCTTCGAAGCCGACGCCCGCCAGGAGCACCTCAACATGATGGAGATCTTCCGGACGGCCATGCCCGACCCCGGCAAGGTGTACGAAATCTGTGACCTGGCACTGGAAACACTGCAACAGGAGCAGGCGCGCATTTTCTTCATCGACGAACTGATCCGCTCGCTTCCCGCGACCAACATCCGGCTCCTGCGCGATGACCTGCTGAAGCTCGAAACCGGCCGTCTCCTGGCTTTCATCGTGACAGGACTCACCGAAGGGCTGCCGCACGCCACCCTGGACCCCGCCCCCAACCTGTTCTTCACACGTGACCTTGCCGCCTTCGTCAACGACTGCATCATCCTGTCCCGTGCCGCCAAACCCGCCCGTGTACGTGAATTTCTACTCATGGAGACCATCGCGCGGTTCCATCCGCTGTTCGTTTCCACCCGGAAAAAAATCATTCACATCGGAGAGCAGGACAGCGTGGAAGGCGGCGACATCCTTGTGGCCTCGCCGGAGGTCGTCCTGATAGGCATCAGCGAACGCACCACCTTCAGCGGCCTCATGAGCATCACCGAAAAACTGCTCGAACACCGCGTGCAGCACGTGATTGCCGTGGATTTGCCAAAAAAGCGGGCATCGATGCACCTGGACACCATCTTCACTTTTGCCAGCCCGGACGAGTGCATCGCCTTTCCGCCTGCCATCATCGACCGAACCAACAACATCACGGTCTTTTCACGGGTGGATGGGCGCATTGCCGTTAAGCGGCACGAGTCGCTCAAAAAAACGCTGGAGGAGCTGTTGGACCGGCCCATGACCTTTATCAAGTGCGGCGGCGAGGATCCGACAAACCAGATCCGCGAACAGTGGACCGACGGAGCCAACGTGTTTGCCCTGGCACCCGGTGTCATTGTCGGATACGAACGCAATACCGAAACTTTCCGCGAGCTGGCGCGGCATGGCTACGAGGTGATCCACCAGAAGGAATTCATCCGGCGCTGGCAGGACAAGCCCTTCCTTCCGGCTCCCGGTGAGAAGTATGCCATCACATTCCAGGGCAACGAGCTGTGCCGGGGACGCGGAGGCGCCCGGTGCATGACCCTGCCCATCATACGCCAGGAGGAACACGCGTGACCCGGGATCTGAGCAAACGCGTTGTTTTCAAGCATACCCTGCTGTTTGTGCTGACGTTCATTACGTCGTCCATGACCGGTGCGCTTTTCGTCGGGCACACCGCCGGCATACCGGATGATTTTGTGCTGTTTTCCTCTGATGGATTCCGTTTTTACATGGACATGGTCCTGTGGGAAGGCGTTCTGTTTGCTGCGCTGCTGCTCGGTTTTCTGGCGGTCCATGAATTCGGGCATTACTTTGCCGCGGTCCGCCACCGGATCTCTGCCTCGCTGCCCTATTTCATCCCCTTCCCCATTTCACCCATCGGTACGCTCGGCGCCGTGATCCGCATCCGCAGCCAGATACAGCACACCCGGCACATGTTCGATGTGGGTGCGGCCGGACCCATAGCCGGGTTCATCGCTGCGCTGCTCATTCTGCTGTTCGGTTTTGCCACCCTGCCCGGACCGGAGTACATGCAGAATTTTGCCGGACACGAGCTCCTCAACGAGTACATTGAAAAACACGAAGCGTTTCCCGATGAGCCGATCACCGATACCCGGAGCCATGAGCCCGACGTCATGGTCCTCGGCAACACGCTGCTTTTTTCCATGATCGCCTCCTTTTTTGATGATGTGCCCCCCATGTGGGAGCTTTACCACTACCCCTTCCTCTTTGCCGGCTGGCTCGGCCTGTTTTTCACCGCGCTCAACCTGCTGCCGGTGGGTCAGCTCGACGGCGGACACATACTGTACACCCTCATCGGCTACCGCCGTCACCGGATTGCGGCCCGCGGGTTCTTCCTTGTGGTGATGGTACTGGCCGGACTCGGGGCCATTCCCCTTATCCAGACCCTTCTGATGGATACCGATGTGCCGCTCACCCTCACCTCCTGGCTGATCTGGACGCTTGTCTCCCTCATCCTGATAGCCCGGGGATTCCGCATGCAGGCAGCCTGGACTTTTGGTGGATGGGCATTCGTGCTGGCGATGGACCTGCTGCTTTTGCAGGTTTTCGACCCCTCCATATTCTCCGGTTTTACGATATGGATTTTTTGGGCGCTTTTTATTGTTTTCCTGGTAAAAATAGAACATCCGCCAGTAGCCATTGAGGAACCGCTCACTCCCGGAAGGAAAGTTCTTGGATGGATCTGCATGATCCTGTTCCTTCTCTGCATCAGCCCAAACCCAATCTATTTCACATGATCATGTCACTCCTTTCCAACTTTTTTCAGACGACCGGTCCCCGTACCGGCTTTCTGACAATCCCGGCAACTGCGATGGTTTTCGTCCTTCCGCTTCTGCTTGCTTCCTGTTCCGGACCGGAGCCGCAGACGCTTGAAGCACAGGTTGCCGGCCTGCTGGAGCAAAACGAGCATGAACAGGCGCTGGAACTGCTGGGTGATGCCGGCGAGGATCATCCCGGGGCAGAAGAACTGCGGGTGCAGGTACACCTGGCCTATGCAAACTACCTCACCCATGAGGCCGACCACCTGGCCATGGGGGCGCGGATGGCCACGGCGCTCCGGCACTACCGGCGGGTGGCTGAGCTGGATCCGGGCAATTCGCGGGCCCTGACGCATATCGAACTGATTGAAGGTATCTACGAGCAAATGGGTCGCAACATCCCGGAAGGGGTTGCCGAGTGACCGCCTTGACCACCACACACCCTTCAGCACTACGCAACATGGCAGCAAAAAAAGAACAAAAACCCGGCACTCCATCCATCACCAACCGGAAGGCGTGGCACGAATTCACGATCGAGGATTCCTACGAGGCAGGGATTGTGCTGACCGGCACCGAAGTGAAGTCGCTGCGGCAGGGAAATGCCAGTTTCGGGGATGCTTTTGCCTACTTGAAATCAGGAGAGGTGTGGCTCAAGGAATTCTACATCAAGCCGTTTGAGCACGCTTCCTACAACAACCACGAGCCGCGCCGTGAGCGCAAGTTGCTGCTCAAACGCGATGAGATCCGCAAAATCGACCGGGCGGTCTCACAGAAGGGAGTGACTCTGGTGCCGCTGAAACTCTACTTTACGCGCGGACTGGCAAAGGTGCAACTGGGACTTGCCCGCGGCAAGAAGAAATACGACAAACGTGCTAGCATCGCGGAAAAAGACGAGAAGAGAGACCGCGACCGCGAATTGAAACGTGTGAAGATGGGCTGACCGGATTCCTGAAAAAGGATCCGGAATGGACATATAAAAAAATGGAGCAGGATTGCCTGTAAGCCGAATTCTGTAGCCAGACCCGCCGAAGCGAAGCTGACCGGCAACCATTTGTCTGGTCTCACCATTGCTGGTGAGATCTAGCGGCCTACCCGACAGTATCGTGGCGGACGACACACTGCCTTACTTGGCCTTGCACCCCGCGGGGTTTACCGTGCCCC
>SKNL01000102.1 GCA_007120555.1 Balneolales bacterium | reverse complement strand
ATCGGTGCCAACATATACCATCACGGCACCGATGACCCTGCCTATCCGCCATACATTTTCCGGGAGATAGCAGGCCTCAGGGTCGCCATCGTTGGTCTCACCACGCCGGGATCCGCTGTCTGGGACCGTCCGCGCGTTGAAGGAATCCTGGATTTCGGAGACGGCCTGGAGGCAGCACACCGCTTTGTGCAGGAGGTGCGGGATGATCATCAGGCTGATGTGGTGATCATCCTCGCGCACACCGGACTGGACGGCGGCACAAGCTATCATCGTGATGATCTTGGGGATGAGAATTTCGGCAGGGCCGTCGGAGAGGAAGTGCCCGGTGTGGACCTGCTGGTACTCGGACATACGCACCGGGCCATTGATGATGTCCAATTGCAAGGCGCTGACGGACGTGAAGTCGGGGTCATACAGCCAGGCCGCTGGGCATCACATCTGGGAGTTGCTGAAATGAACGTTGTCCGGCAGCAGGATGGCACGATCCGTGTCGTTTCCATTTCCACGACGAATCACAGTGTGGCGGAGGTGGATGAGCATCCCGATATTGTTGCACTGACCCTTGAAGAGCATGAGGACGTGGTTGCGTTTGTGACAGAACCCATGGCCATGACTGATGATGAATGGTCGGCGAGTGATGCCCGCAGGAAAGACACCCCGATTATTGATCTCATCCAGACCGTTCAGAAAGAGCAGACAGGCGCGCAACTTTCGGCTGCAGCAGCTTTCAACACGTCCGTATCCTTTGGCCCCGGACCCATCACCCGCGGCGATATCTCCCTGCTCTATCCCTATTACAACACCCTGTACAAGATGGAAATCACAGGTGAGCAGATAAGAAGCTTTCTTGAACATACATCACAATATTACACCACCGGGACCGACGAGGAGGGAAATCCTGTCGTCAACAGCGGATGGCCCGGATTCAACTTTGATATGCTGGCCGGAGTGACCTACGAACTTGATCTGCGAAATCAACCCGGCGAGCGGGTCACGAAGCTGGTGTACAACGGGGAGCCGGTCGCCCGGGATGACCGGTTCACGATGGCCGTCAACTCCTACAGGGCCGAAGGGGGCGGCGGGTTTGATATGCTCCAGGACGCACCTGTACTCATGACCATAGACCGATCCGTCGGCGACATGATCCTTGAATATCTTCAGGATAAAGAGGTCATCCAGCACGATGATGTATTCAAGGATAACTGGCATCTCGTATACTGATATCACATGAATATCCTGCTGGTTGAGCCGTTTCTGGGTGGATCGCATCGCGCTTTCATTGAAGGCCTGCGCCGGCATTCCAGACATCGCATTTTCACGGCCACCATGAAAGGCAGCCACTGGAAATGGCGGATGAGCGGCGGGGCCGTAACCCTCTCGGACAAGACCGATGAAATCAAAGAGGACATCGATCTGGTGTTTGCCAGCAGCATGACTAATCTTCCGGCGTTCATTGCCCTTACAAATCCACGCTTCGCTTCCGTACCCATTGTGCTCTATATGCATGAGAACCAGTTGACGCAACCGGTCCCTGAAACGGAAGAACGTGATATCACCTATTGCTACATTAACTATCTGAGTGTTCTTGCCGCGGATTATGTATTCTTTAATTCCGATTTTCACAAAAAATCATTCCTGGATGCGCTGCCGGGCCTGCTCGCCCGTTTTCCTGATTATCAGCAATCTGAGTCAATAGGCAAGATTGCGTCAAAATCGGATCTGCTTTATCCCGGGCTTGACCTCCGGGTTTTTGACGAGGCCGTGCAAAAGAAGAAGCTTCGCGCACCCAATCCCCGGCCGGTCATCATCTGGAATCAGCGATGGTCATTCGACAAGGATCCGGAGAAGTTTTTCCGTGTAATTGACAAGCTGGATGATGCCGAATGCACATTCGATCTTATCCTGGCCGGAGATCACCACCATGACCAGGCGGAACTGTTCGAACAGGCATGGAAAAGGTATGGAAGCCGTATCCTGCACTATGGTTTTGTCGAAAACAACGAGCAATATGCAAATCTTTTGGAGAAGGGGGATTTTGTCCTCTCCACATCACAGCATGAATTCTTCTGCACGGCCATCATGGAAGCCGTTTATAGTGGATGCCATCCCATGCTGCCGCGAAATCTGACCTATCCTGAACTGATTCCCAGGACACTCCAGGAACCGCTGCTG
The DNA here is from genome assembly GCA_007120555.1 of Balneolales bacterium. Taxonomy (GTDB): domain Bacteria; phylum Bacteroidota; class Rhodothermia; order Balneolales; family Natronogracilivirgulaceae; genus SKNL01. The sequence goes on along the minus strand of SKNL01000102.1, from coordinate 2,743 downwards.
CACGGACCTGTTTTCTATGATGATGAAACGGACCTGTTCCGGAAAATGAAGAAACTTCTGGACGGCACATACAAGAAACTGCCGCTGTCCACTCTGCAATCTGTCAACCGGGATCTGGACTGGAGCCGGATCATCACAAAATACGATGACATGTTCGAGGGTATCAGAAAGGACTTTCCTCGTCACCGGCAGTGGGTGTGAACCCGGTTTTACGTGCTCTTTTTCCGGCCGTTTCCTCATTTTGGGTAACTTCGGTCAAACGCTCTGCACCTTCCGAGGGATCCGAAGCCAGGTATGACGCACCAGCAGAAGTCCGTGAAAGGTTCTCAAAACGGGCGTACTGCTTGATGAAGTGCAGGTTTACCGTGCCAACCGGACCGTTTCTCTGCTTTCCAACGATCAGTTCAGCGACACCCTCTGTCGAATTGCCCTGGTCATCGGTTGTGATTTTGTAGTATTCCGGCCGGTAAAGAAAGCAGACCACGTCGGCATCCTGCTCAATGGAACCCGATTCGCGCAGATCGCTGAGCTGCGGACGTTTGTCGCCGCCCCGCTGCTCCACGGCCCTGCTGAGCTGCGACAGACCGATGACGGGGACATCGATTTCCTTGGCCAGTGCTTTCAGTCCGCGCGAAATGCCGGCAATTTCCTGCTCGCGGTTCTGCCGGTCGTTCTGCATGCCCGTCATGAGCTGCAGATAGTCGACAACGATCAGACCCACGTCATGTTCACTCTTGAGTCGGCGGCACTTTGAACGAAGCTCCATGATGCTGATGGATGGCGTGTCATCGATGAAAATCGGGGCTGTATGGAGACGTCCGGCCGCTTCCAGCATTTTCTTGAATTCGTTGTCATCCAGTTTTCCCGTACGGGCTTTTTGGGCATCCACACGGGCCTCCATGGTGAGCAGTCGCTGGACCAGGGCCTGGTCGGACATCTCAAGGCTGAACACGGCAACCGGTGTCCTTTTTTCGGGATCCTGGTTAAGCGCCGCATTCCTGGCGACGGTAAGTGTGAATGCGGTCTTTCCCATGGACGGACGCGCGGCAATGATGATGAGGTCACCTCTCTGCCAACCGGCGGTGATTGCGTCAACATCCAGCCCGGTTGGCACTCCGGTGATACCCTGTTTCTTGCCACGGATATCCTCAAGATAGGATATGGTGGTTTTCAGAATTTCAACCAAAGGCCGGTTTCCGCTTCGGGCCTTGGCGTTTGTGATATCGTAAATTTTTTGCTCGGCACCGTCCAGCACCTCAAAGGAGTCGCTGGTGGTGTCGTAGGCATTCTGGATGATTTCTGAGCAACTCAGGATCAGGTGCCTTTTCAGCGCTTTTTCCGCTATGATCTGGCAGTGGTATTCAATGTTTGCTGCCGAACTGACGGATCGCGTGAGATCGGTCAGGTAGCCGCTTCCCCCGACCGTTTCAAGCAGGTTCCGGTCCCGCAATTCGTTCTCGACGGTCAGTAAATCAAGCGGATTGTCACGTTCGTAGAGTTTTAAGAGCACTTCATATATGTGCCGGTGTGCCGGTTTGTAAAAATCATCTACTTCCAGCATCTCAATGGCAACAGATGCGGCCTGCTCTTCAATGAGCATACTCCCCAGAATGGCTTCCTCAATCTCAACGGCTTGCGGTGGGATGCGTCCCTGTGCTTCCAGCAGTGCGGTGCTGTTGGTCTGGCTGGTCTTGTTTTGTGGTTTGTTCGTCATGGTGTCAGGACATAAAATACATTAAAAACAATCGTTCGGAGACTTTTGACCAGATCCGGTATCATCGGATTCCGATCCGCACTGGCTGGGGTGACAACACCTCTTCCGGGGTGTGTTTGGAGCAGAACAAAAAGGTATAAAAAAAACAGGAAGTCTGCGCTGTCGATAGTGAAAAAATCAACGGCTGGTGCCTGTCAATTCGTCATACCTTTTCCGCAGCAGTTGGACATCCTCCCACGTATCCCTTTTCCATGCGGGATTGCGTAACAGGGCGGCGGGATGGAAGGTGACCAGAAGTTCAATGCCATTATGGAATGGATGGAACCTGCTTCGCAGATTTTTCATTGGCTCCGAAGTGTTGAGGAGGGTCTGCGCCGAAACGCGTCCCAGGCACAGGATCAGTTTCGGTTGGATGAGCTCAATCTGCCGGTACAGATAGGGGAGGCTCCGGTCGCGTTCTTCGGGAAGCGGATCCCGGTTGTTTGGCGGCCGGTGCTTCAGGATGTTGGCGATGTACACATCCTCCCTTTGGAAGGAAATGGCAGCAAGTATCTTGTTGAGCAGCTGCCCTGCCTTGCCGACGAAAGGCTCACCCTGCTTGTCTTCCTGCACACCCGGAGCTTCACCGATCAGCATCAGGCCGGCGTTCGGATTCCCGGTGCCAAAGACCAGCCTGGTGTCCGCAAGATCCGTGCGGAGGACATCTGCAGCAAGGCAGAACTCAAACAGCTCCTCCAGGGACTTTGCAGCAGCAGGCCCTGCGCCACCAACACCTCCATGATCATCCCCGCTCTGGCTGCGACCTTCATAAGCATCCCCGCTCTGACTACGGCCCACAGCGCCACCAGCACCAATTCCGTACCGGACACCAGTCCCAACACCAGTCCCAACACCAGTCCCAACATCAGTCCCAACATCAGTCCCAACACCAGTCCCAACATCAGTCCCAACACCAGTCCCAACATCAGTCCCAACACCAGTCCCAACATCAGTCCCAACATCAGTCCCAACACCAGTCCCAACATCAGT
>SKNL01000183.1 GCA_007120555.1 Balneolales bacterium | reverse complement strand
GAGCCGGGAACTGACGGGCATGATCTCATATCGTTTCTGCTGATCGGCGGAGTGGATGGATACGGCCAGGCGCACTTCGGGATGGTCCGATGCCAGCATGCGGATCTGCCTGAAAAGCCCGACAGTGGACACGGTAATCCGTGAGGGCGGCGGTCCGGGTGCTTTCGGGTCCCGCATGATGGTCAGCGCATCGGAAACAGCACGGTAGTTGTGCATCGGCTCACCCATGCCCATGAAATAGAGGTGGGTGAGATCCGTATCCAGCTCCTGCCGGACCACCTCTTCGGCCCGGCGTACCTGTTCCAGAAGCTCGCCGGTGGTGAGGTTGCGATGGAAGCCCATGCGGCCGGTTGCGCAGAACGAACATCCGAAGAAACAGCCGATCTGCGAGGAAATGCTGGCGGAACATTTCCGCAGTGCTCCGTCCTTCCATTCCGGGATGATAACGGTCTCGGCCAGATGTCCGTCGTGCAGCACAAGGGTGAGCCGGAGAGAGCCATCACGGCTGCGGCTCAGCTCGTGCTGCCGCGGGCGGCGGATCACGGCCACGCGTGCAAGGGATTCGCGTTCTTCCATTGAGAGGCCCGGTATCCCGGCCACTCCGCTGGCATGCTCGTGGAATACGGCCTCAAATACCTTTTGCCGTGATTCCGGGCGGAAGCCCAGGTGACCGAAAAAAACATCCCACTCGGTCAGGGAAATGTCAATGAGATCGACCGGAAGTTGCTGTAGCAGATGATGCTGTCGGGAAGACATGGGGTGCCGTTGTAAAAAAATTGCGCCCTGGTTAACCGGGATACGTTGCGGGGTGTTGGCCGGGGGTTCGGGCTGTATTGCAAATAACAGAAATTAGGGCATTTAACAGTGCAAAAGCAAAGAAAAAAAATAATTGCGGCGGGCAGGATGCGCATCCACCAGAGTTACAGAAAAAAAGATTGTCCGGTCACAAACTTGCTGTTGCAAACGGGTTGCAAATCTATTACAATGAAGGAGGACATCGCTACTATTACCACTAATCTTAACCAAAAAACGACTGAGGGTGCTTATGAAAGAAAAAGAGCTTCTCGACGCCGCGGAGAGCGGCGATCTGTCAATAATCCGCAAGTATGTTATTGACGAAGGACTCAGTGCCGATACCATGGATGAACACAAACGCTCCGCGTTGCTTAAGGCATCCAAGCACGGCCACAAGGACATTGTAGAATTCTTGCTCGAACAGGGTGCAAATGTAAATCTCAGGGACAACCGCGGCACCACCCCTGTTTACTGGGCTGCCAGCCGGGGCCATAAGGAAATCGCTTCGCTGCTCATTGAAAACGATGCCGTAGTGAATTACCCCGACGACAGAAGATGGACGGCCATGGATCACGCAAAATCGAACGGTGACAAAGAGATGATCGCTATCCTTGAGGAAGCGCTGACCACCGGAAAAACCGCCTGATCCCGGCCAGCGCCTGAACTGCTGATCATCATGTTTAGTATTGCTGCAGTACGGAATAACTATTATTAGCACTATTTACCGGCCCGCTTGCTTCTGTGAGCGGGCTTTTTTTGCCTTCCGGTTCCCGCCGGCGCTTCTTCGGCCAGCAGCAGGAAGATGGATGGGCGCTGATCCAGGTCGACCTTCCGTTTTCGCCAATCCGTGACCCTGCAACTGATGATCTGTTCTTCCGGAAGGGTCAGGTCGGAGGCCACGCAGAGCCGGGTCGTATCCGCAAGTTCGCGGACCAGCTCATCCAGCAGGTTGTTGTTGCGGAAGGGCGTCTCCATGAAGACCTGGGTCACATTTCGTTTGGCGGATTCATTTTCCAGGAAACGGATCCGTTCGGTACGCTCCCTGCCGGGACGCGGCAGGTATCCGTGGAAGGCGAAGGCCTGTCCGTTCATACCGGATGCCATGACGGCCAGCAGTATGGATGAGGGGCCTGTGAGAGGCACCACGTCTATACCTGATTCATGCGCCAGCCGGACCAGTTCGCTGCCCGGATCGGCCACGCCGGGACATCCGGCTTCGGTGATGATGCCGCCATCCGATCCGTTTTTCAGCAGGGATACCATTTCGAGCAGATCCTCACCCGGGGTGCGTTTGTTCAGCTCGTAGAAACGGCACTTGAAATCGGGTACCGGGTGGTTGATCCAGCGCAGGAATGAGTTGGCCTGGCGGATACGCTCCACAAAAAAAGTGTCGAGCCGGTGGACGGTCCGGATGACATGTTCAGGCAGGACATGGTTTTCCGGATAGGGTCCCAGTGGCGTCGGAATCAGGAAAAGTCTGCCAGGTCCGGGCGCCTGTTCATCCGATTGCGGTCCGTCTTGTGTGTTTTTTTTTTGTGTGTGGATACGGTCGGTCATCTTGAATGCGGCCGGTTATGGTTGATGCGGTCTGTTTTTCCGGAAACGATCCGTTTTTGGATGTGGAAAGTTGCCAGCCGTTCAGGCGTCGACGATGACGATCTGCTGCTCCGGCTCTCCGCGGCGGGCCAGTTTCCGGCTGGCAAAGCGGTGAGCCGTGAACGCGATAAAAACAGTGATGAGCAGGGACACGCCCAGAACGGCCATGTTCATCGTCACCATCTTCCGGTGGAACTCATAAATGGGAACCAGTACAATGGGCTGGTAGCTGTTGTCCAGGTAGCGGAGCGGCATGAGCTCCGACGCCTGCAGCTGTGCCGCATTCTGGATGGGCTGTGAGAGCCGGCGGGTAATTTCCTTTCCCTCATCCGTCGTGAACCGGACGGTGATGCTGCCGTTGGTTTGGGCGGCTATCTGTTTGATCTCAAAATGGATCACATCCGCCAGGTAACTCTCGCCCTGTTCATAGGTTTTGCCGAGGCCGTGATAGATGGCGCCCATGTGGATGGCCATGCCAAGCAGGTACAGCGGAAGCAGCCATAACAGGTACCAGAGATAAGTCAGTTTGTTCATCTGCAGTAATTTGGATGTTGCGGATATTGGCGTCATCCCGTCACATCCGGGAGCATCTTACGCAACACCAAAGCATGGCAGATCAATTCCGTGATCTGTCCGGCGTCGAATCTGCTGTTGTCAATGACAAGGTGGTAATGTCGCGGACTGCTGACATCCTTGCGGGTGAACTCGTAGACAAATTCTTCACGCTTGCCGTCATACGTGCGGATCTTGTTGCGCGCCTCGGAGGCCGGTATGTCAAGCAGTTTGGCGACGCGTTCCACCCGGAAATCCATGGGTGCCTGCAATCTTACGCACAGAATGTTCGGAAGGTCGGCGTTGATGATGGCTGCTCCGGAGCCCAGGATGACGGAACGGCCCCGGTCACCGAGGATGCGGAGCGTCTCTGCGATTTTCTTGAAGAGTTCAAGATTGGTAGGCTTGTGTGCCAGCAGGTGTTCGATGTACTGATGCAGCTGTCCACGGCTTTCTTCCGACACGGACTCAAGCAGATCCTGCTGGATATCTTCCTGTTCCGACATTTCCGTGATCAGTTCCTTGTGGAAAAGCACCCAGGGATACTCCTCGGTACTGAGCTTCTGCACCAGCTTCCTGGCTACGGGAGTGCCTTCGCAACCGAATTCACGGGATATGGTAATGCACGGAAAATGGAATTTTTGTTTACGTTTTTCGCCGATTCCCAGCGCTATTAACTGAGCGGCGATATCCCGGTCAATTTTCTGATAGAGGTTTGGGCGCATGTCGGATCTTTGCATGTTTGCGTAAGGGATTGTGGTGGTTGAGTGGCCGCCGGTTCAATCGCGTTCCGGCGGATCCGGAATGTTACATAAGAAGATCATGGGACCTGGTGCGTATTGCCGGATCGTAAAACATCCTGTTGTGAAAATCCTGGATCATGAAATTACTGTTCATGTGAAACCATAATCCGGCAGGAATATCAACTGCCAATATTATCTGAACGCGGAATCCGGGCGTTTTCGTTTTGCCGGCGACACTCCAGCCGTTGAGATAGCTCATCCGCTCGTCGAATTGGGCGGCGTACCAGCGGACATGGGGTGCGAGCAGCCGGTCTTCCGAATCCCGTACCAGCAACTGCTGCAGTATTTCACTGACCGGCTGGCTGATGAGCGCGTTTTGCCAGATGGATGCGATGATGTCTGCGAAACGGTCGGGCTGCAAGCGCGGATAGAGGCCGTGGAGTGTGCGCTGGTCCTGAAAAGAGGATATGGATGCTTCCGGGACAACACGGGGCTGGTCCCACTGCCGTCGTGCTGCTGCAACCGCATCCTCCAGAAAAACGGATCGCTCCATGCTGCCGAGTGCGGAGAGGTGCTCTGGGAGGGTTAGTCCGGCGGGTTTTTGCAAGGCCGTCATGCGCAGGCCGAATTGTGGTACGGGCGGCTCGATAAGTCCGCCGCCAAGTTGTCGGGTCAGCGCGGAGACCTCATCCGGTCCCAGGAAGAAGAACAGGTAGTCGCCGGCGGCCGGATCGTTGTGCCGCAGCAGGTAGCGGACCAGGTTATCGATGGTCGGCGGTGCCGGCAGCTCTGATTTCCAGCGCCGGAAAGTCTGCTGATGGCGCCGGTCGAGGCCGGGGATGTGAAAGGAGGAAACCCTTTCGGCATTGATTTGCGTGTCCGGATCCAGCTCCCCGGATGTGACAAGGTCGGCATAGGTGATGGCAAGCATCAGGTTGGACAGGGTGCCGGCGGGATGCATTAGGTCAGAGCGGTAGCGGATGGGCTGTCCGTCAGACGGGTCCGGAGTCCGTCCTTGCGCCAGGCCATCGGCCGGTGCCAAGCCGCGTTCCGTGCCGTAACCTTCCGGGGGCGACGCTGAGATATCCGTTCCGGAAACGTGACGAAATGGGACCGAAAGCATGGCGGCGTGCTGCGGCTGTTCTGCCATGAACTCTATGAGACCGCCCAGGGAATAGGTTTTCTCTACCCATTCGCTTCCTTCGAGGATGGCGGGACGGTTCTGGAATACGGCAAGAAAGGTGTCCCGGTTGATCCAGAAAATGGATCCAACAACAAGGACAG
>SKNL01000268.1 GCA_007120555.1 Balneolales bacterium | reverse complement strand
GTGCCCGGTGCTTCAGTGCACTCAAGAATCACCTGTATGCGATTTCCTTTTGCCTTCGCCATAACCGATATCAAATATTTTTGTTAAGGGTGCCTTTTTCACGGGCCTCTTTCAGAACCGCACTGATTCCCTTGCGGTTAATGGTACGCACCGTCTTTGCGGTTACCCGCAATGTGACCCAGCGGTCTTCCTCCGGGATGTAAAACCTTCTCTTCTGAAGATTCAGCTTGAAGAGATGCTTGGTTTTGTTGTTCGCCTTGGAGGACCGGTATCCGTTCAGGGCCTTTGTTCCGAAAATATCGTCTCGCAATGACATGATTTTGTTTCAATCAAGTGGTTTATTTACAGACAGACGCCAAATATAGCCTAAAAAATTTCTAAAATCAAACATCGTTGTTTATTAACAGGCCGGGACAGCCCGATTATTCCGATGCCGGAAACTGCGTGCAAATCCTTGAATTTCCCGCAGGAGCCATTTTGTGACCAAGGGCGATATTTATCATAAGTTGTTTTGAAATGACGTGATTAAGGGCTATTTTATGGAATTAAATTGGAAGAAAAAAGTAGTAGTCCTTCCCGGCCGGAGCGCCACTCAGACAGCTAACCCTAACCATTCGAAATGAGCACCCAAAAATCACCCGAATACCGAGCATCTAATATTCAGGTTCTGGAAGGATTGGAGGCGGTAAGAAAGCGTCCTTCCATGTATATCGGAGACACCGGACAGCGTGGATTGCATCACCTGATCAATGAGGTGGTCGATAATTCCATCGATGAAGCCCTTGTCGGCTACTGCAATTACATCGGTCTGAAAATTAACAAGGACAACTCGATAACCATTGAGGATAACGGCCGCGGCATCCCGGTGGATGTGCACAAGAAGTTTGGCATTCCGGCCGTCGAGCTTGTACTCACAAAACTTCACGCAGGCGGCAAGTTTGACAAAGATTCCTACAAGGTTTCCGGGGGACTGCATGGCGTTGGTGTCAGTTGTGTGAATGCTCTGTCAAAAATTTTCAATGTGGAAATTCACCGGGACGGGGAAGTCCATGTCATGGGATTTGAATATGGAAAAACCACACGTCCGCTGAAAAAGATTGGCACTACCGATAAAACCGGGACCATTGTAACGTTCACGCCGGATGATAGCATCTTCACCCAAATAAATGAGTTTCGTTTTGAAATCATTGCCGAGAGGATGAGAGAACTTGCCTTCCTCAATCCGGAGGTTACTATCGAACTGGAAGATCTCCGCGAAGAGGAGCCTCTCAAGGAAGTGTTTCATTATGAGGGAGGTATCAGGGATTTTGTTCGCTACCTGGACGAGGGACGCGAGCCGCTGGTTCCCGAGGTCATGTATTTCTCCGGGGAAATTGAGGATGTACCCGTGGAAGTGGCCATGCAGTATACCAGTTCCTACTCGGAAAACGTGCACTCCTATGTGAACAACATCAACACGCATGAGGGTGGCACCCACATCTCCGGTTTCCGAAGGGCGCTCACGCGCGCGCTGAAGAACTATGGTGAAAAAAACCGCCTGATCAAAGGCAAGTTCACAGTAAGCGGGGAGGATTTTCGCGAGGGCCTTACTGCGGTAATCAGCATCAAGGTGCAGGAGCCCCAGTTCGAAGGCCAGACCAAGACCAAGCTGGGCAACTCTGAGGTTCAAAGCTGCGTTGAAGTGGTTGTCTATGAAAAAATGAACGATTATCTGGAGCAAAATCCTAAAGTTGCACGGGCTGTAATCGATAAAGTGATGAGGGCGGCCGAAGCACGCGAAGCAGCCCGTAAAGCCCGCCAGCTTGTCCAGCGCAAAAGTGCCATGGCGGGAATGGGACTTCCGGGCAAACTGGCCGACTGCTCCATAAACGACCCGGCTCACTGCGAAATCTATATGGTCGAGGGTGATTCTGCAGGCGGATCGGCAAAATCCGGCCGAAACAGAAGCTTTCAGGCTATTCTTCCGCTTCGGGGAAAAATCCTGAATGTCGAAAAGGCACGTGTAGGCAAGATCCTTGAGAACAATGAGATCCGGGCCATCATCACGGCACTGGGTGTCGGTGTCGGCTTTATCGAGGACTTCGATATTACGAACCTCCGGTACCACAAGATCATTATCATGACGGATGCCGATGTCGACGGATCTCACATCCGCACGCTGCTCCTCACGTTCTTCTATCGCTATATGCAACCGCTCATTGAAGGCGGTCACGTCTACATTGCCACTCCGCCGCTCTACAAAGTCACACAGGGAAGCAAAATCGAATATGCCTGGGATGATGACAACAGGGACAAAATCCTGAAGTCACTCAAGAAAAGCACCAGGAAAATCGATGTTTCCAGGTATAAGGGACTTGGTGAAATGAATCCTGATCAGCTGTGGGAAACCACCATGAATCCCGAAACCAGAACGTTGCAACAGGTAACGGTCGAAAGCGCCGCTGCTGCCGACAAACTGTTTACTGTCCTCATGGGTGATTTGGTGGAACCGCGCCGTGCATTCATTGAAAGAAACGCCAAATACGCAAAACTCGATATCTAAAGCACGTATTTTCCGATGACTGACAAGATCATAAAAATCAATCTCGAAGATGAGATGAAGTCCTCCTACATCGATTACTCGATGTCGGTAATTGTTTCAAGGGCCCTCCCCGATGTTCGTGACGGACTCAAGCCGGTTCACCGGCGTGTTCTGTACGGGATGAGCGAACTGGGAATGCTCCACAACCGCGCATACAAAAAAAGTGCCCGTATTGTCGGGGAAGTTCTCGGTAAGTATCACCCCCATGGTGATTCTGCCGTATACGACTCCATCGTGCGCATGGCCCAGGATTTCTCGATGCGCTACACATTGGTTGACGGACAGGGCAACTTTGGTTCGGTCGACGGCGATTCTGCGGCGGCCATGCGATACACCGAAGTACGCATGGATCGTATTGCAGAGGAGATCCTGTCGGATATCAACAAGAATACCGTAGATTTTCAGCCCAATTTTGACGACACGCTCACCGAGCCTTCGGTCATGCCTTCCATGGTGCCCAATCTGCTGATCAACGGGGCATCGGGAATTGCAGTGGGGATGGCCACCAACATGCCGCCTCACAACCTTACAGAAGTGATCAACGGCATCAAGGCCTACATCCAGGATTCGGAAATCGAGATTCCCGATCTGATGAAGTACATAACCGCACCTGATTTTCCGACAGGCGGTATTATTTATGGCTATGAAGGTGTCAAGCAGGCTTATGAAACCGGGCGTGGCCGCGTGGTCATTCGCGCGCTGGCTTCTGTGGAGGAGCTGCGTGGCAATCGGGAACAGATTGTTGTGACGGAAATACCGTACCAGGTAAACAAGGCTACCCTCATTGAAAAAATCGCCTTCCTGGTCCAGTCCGAAAAGATCACCGAGATATCCGATGTCCGTGATGAGTCCGACCGGGAAGGAATGCGCATCGTCATCATGCTCAAGCGCGGGGCTGTGCCGAGCGTTGTGCTCAACCAGCTCTACAAGTACACGCAGATGCAGCATACCTTCGGTATCATCAACCTGGCCCTTGTAAAAGGCCGGCCGAAGGTGATGAACCTGAAGAAAATCATCAAGCACTTTATTGATCACAGGATTGAAGTAATCATCAGGCGCACGCTGTACGACCTGGATCAGGCAGAGGCACGGGCCCACATCCTGGAAGGTCTGAAGATTGGTGTGGATAACCTGGATGAAGTAATACAGACCATTCGCTCGTCCAGCAATGTCCCCATGGCCAATGAGCGGCTTAGAAGGCTGTTCGGCCTGAGTGACCTGCAGGCAAAGGCCATTCTGGACATGCGCCTCCAGAAACTCACGGCACTCGAGAGGGACAAAATCGAACTGGAGTACAAGGATATCCTCGAACAGATCCGTGATTACCGCAGGATACTGACCAGCCGGGATGTCCAGAACCAGATCATCGTGGATGAACTGGAAGCACTTAATCAGCGATATGGCGACGAGCGCCGTACACAGATTGTCTATTCCGCCGAGGATTTCAACATCGAGGATATGATCGCTGATGAGGATGTGGTTGTTACCATATCCAACACCGGATTTATCAAAAGAACAGCGGTAAGCGGTTACCGCCGGCAAAAGCGTGGCGGATCCGGGATGAAAGGCGCCACCACCAAGGATGATGAATATGTAGAGCATCTGTTTGTGGCTACAAACCACAATTATATTCTCTTTTTCACAAAGAACGGGAAATGCTACTGGCTCAAGGTATATGAGATACCCGAAGGAACTCGGCTCAGCCGCGGGCGGGCAATTGTCAACCTTATTGAAATCGATAAGGATGACAGGGTTCAGGCTTTTGTACCGGTCAAGACACTCGAAGATGAGAAATACACCCGCAGCCATAACATCATTATGGCTACAGAAAAAGGCATCGTCAAGAAAACCAGCCTGGATGCATACAGCCGCCCAAGGAGAAACGGTATCCTGGCCATCAGCGTGGATGATGACGACTGCCTGCTCAGCGCCAGTCTGACCGACGGTAAAAGCACTATCCTGCTTGGCGCCAGAAACGGCCGTGCCATCCGATTCCGGGAGACCGATGTCCGCCTCATGGGAAGAAATACCCGGGGGGTTCGCGGTATCAACCTGTCTGACAAAAACGACAGGGTAGTCGACATGGTTGTCATCAAGAATACCAATGAAGCAACCGTTCTTGCGCTATCAGAGCAGGGATACGGCAAAAGAAGCCTGGTGGAAGACTACCGTGAGCAGACTCGCGGAGGCAAGGGCGTGATTACCCTTAAAATCACGCCAAAAACCGGCAAACTTATTGCACTTAAAGAGGTAAGCGACAATGATGACCTTATGATCATCACCGAAAAGGGTAAGATCATACGCATGCACAGCAAGGACATCAGATCCATGGGCCGAAACACGCAAGGGGTGAGAATGATGCGCCTTGGAGGCAGCGACCAGATTTCCGGAATCACCCGTGTTGTAAGCGAAGATGTTGCAGGTGCGGTTAAAAAGGTCGGTGAAAATGGCGAAGAGATCGATCTTACCGGAAATGGAAACGATCTGGCAGGAAGCAGCCCGGATGATGATCCAAACAGCATCGACAAGCAAGGACCTGAGGATGGAACGGAGGGAAAAACCGGAGAACTTGGCTTTGATGATGAGGAATAGCCGTAAGGGTAAAAAAATCAAATAGAAGAGACGGGCCCCGTGGCCTCGATCAGCTCTTTGAGATATGTCTTTCTTCTCTCCAAAAGAGCTTTGGGTTCACAAATAGTGACGTGCCTGCCAAACTGAAGCAGCCACTCATTGATGAAGTCAAGATCGTCAATGAGAAAAGTCAGGGTAACCGTGTCATTATCCGATGACCGCGCTATTACTTTTCCCGGCAGCCCGGTCAGGAGGGAAAAGGATTTTTCGATATTAACCCGGATGGTCACCGGTATGTTTCCTTCTGATCGGCCGTAAAGCAGTTCTTCATTTTTATAATCCTGCCTCCTGAGAAATGGCCGGTCATCCAGCGTAATGTTATCCATCCGGGACAGCATGAAATTGCGGAGAGATTTTCGGCTGTGACAAAAGCCTATTACATTCCAGTGATCTGTATAATGCACCAGCAGGTGCGGATCTATCGTTCTGCGAGAAGTTCTTTTTTTCCGGTCTCGGTAGTCGAATGAGACGGGACGTTTTTCGACGAATGCCGAGCAAAGGGCGAACCAGTCCCCACCCGAATTCCTGTTCCCGATATTCGGGATATAAGGGGAAACCAGCGTCTTGCTTTCCAGGGTGTTCATCTGAGCTTGCAGAGAGGCCGGGATTGCGCTGCGGATTTTGAGGGAGACGTTTTCAGCATCATTCACCATTTCCTGATCCACCTGGGCTTTTACGAATGAGAGGCCCATCATGATTACCGCCAGCTCCCGGAATGTAAACATGATGGCAGGAATCAGTCCATCCCGAAGCACACCGTAGCCGGTATCGGGATAATGGGTGACGGGTACTCCCAGCTTGTGGATTACCTGCAGGTCGCGGAACACCGTGCGCTTGCTGATCCCGAATTCCTCCATGAGAGTCCGGCTGGTAATCCGTTTGCCCGACTGCAGCATATAGAGAATCTTCAGTCGCCGTTCATTGCTGTTCATGGCCGTCAGATACCTGATCCTTTTTGTGAATAAGAAGGACTCCCCTGTTATCAAAAAAGGGATCCCCTATATGGTCCAACATGCGAAAAGAAAACAGAAAATCCTGGGTCATGTCCGCATCAATTTCAGACAAGGCGTCAGATCCTTTCAGCATGGCAATTTCCTTCCAGTCCTTATGCTCCAGGTGGCCAAGTATTTTTTTTACGGGAAAGGCATGTTTGGATACGATACGCGCTGACTGCCGGTCGGGGATTCTGGAAATATCCGAATGCAGGACACTGACGTTTGACAACCCCAGGCTCCGAACGATATCCCGGACGACAAGGCACTTTTTCTGGACCTTGTCGACGAGCAGGAATTCTTTATCCCTGTTTGCCAGAGCCAGGGGAATTCCGGGCAGCCCGCCGCCTGTTCCGGCATCTATTACCGCCCTGCACCCTGGGACAGCGGTTGTATATGCCAGCAGGAAGCTGTGGTAAATGTGTTTTTCGAGAAGCGCTGCATCCGTGTTTCTGCTGAATAAATTAACGGATTGGTTCCACCACAACCATTTATTGATAAGTATGTCCAACAGACCGGCATTCTGTTCTGAAAGAACGGAAGCCTTTTCGAATGTTTCACGTGAAACATTCGAAATCTGGACCTTGTCGGACGGGGAATGGGTCATGGTATGTGGTATCAGGACACGGGCATACGGGATAGCGATGTTCCACGTGAAACATCGCGCAGGGTCAGTTGTTTAAATATACCATCAAAACAGCAATATCGCTTGCCGATACTCCGCTGATCCTGCTTGCCTGGCCAATAGTTTCGGGACGGACGCGCTGCAGTTTTTGCCTGCCCTCACTGGAAAGGCTTTGCAGATTCTGGTAATGGATTTTCTCCGGAATCCGCATATGTTCTTTCTCTTGGATCTGTCGGACCATCTCAAACTCTTTTTCGATATAGCCCTCGTATTTGAACTGAATTTCAACCTGTTCTACGACCAGCGGGTTGGTAGTTATCCTTTTAACCTGCCCGCGAAGTTCCGGGTCACGTGCTACAAGATCCGAAAGCGTGAGGTGCGGCCGTGTAATTATCTTTGGGATCTTAAGCGATTGCCGGAGCGGTGACTGTCCGATCGATGACAGGAAGTCATTGAAGACTTCCGGCCGTGCGCTGTACCCGGTCAGTAACGTTCTGAGGTGATTGATTTGCGAAAGCTTGGCGTCGAGGCGTTCTTTCCGCTCGTCCGAAGCCAGTCCGATTTCATGACCGAGCGGAGTCAACCTAAGGTCGGCATTGTCCTGCCGTAGGAGTATCCGGTGCTCGGCCCTCGAAGTGAACATGCGATAGGGCTCTTCGGTGCCCTTGTTGACAAGATCATCGATAAGTACTCCGATATATGCTTCGGAACGCTGCAGGATTACTTCCGGCTTGCCGAGGACTTTACGCGCTGCATTGATTCCGGCCATGAGTCCCTGGCCGGCGGCTTCTTCATAGCCCGTGGTGCCATTAATTTGTCCGGCAAAGTAAAGTCCGTCCACAAGTTTCGTTTCCATGTTCCGCCGGATCTGGTGCGGTGGGAAGTAGTCATATTCGATGGCATAACCGGGACGGATCATGACCACTTTCTCAAAACCGGGTATGGTGCGAAGGGCATGATACTGTGTGTCCTCGGGCAGACTCGTGGAGAATCCATTCAAATACATCTCATAAGTGTTGCGCCCTTCGGGTTCGAGAAAAAGCTGATGGCGGTTACGGTCTGCAAACCGGTGTATCTTATCCTCGATGGATGGACAGTACCGGGGGCCGGTGGATGTGATCCGCCCGTTGAACATGGGACTCCGATCAAAACCGGTCCGCAGCACATCGTGAACTTCCGGAGTGGTATAGGCAATCCAGCACGTCAACTGGTCTTCCAGACCGGGCAAATGATCCGTGAGAAAGGAGAACGGTGTGGGATGCTCATCCCCGTACTGGATCTCGAGCTTGTCAAGATCAATGGTTCTGCCGTCGAGACGGGGCGGGGTACCTGTTTTAAGCCGGCCGGACTCAAACCCAAGTTGTTCCAGGCAGCCAGTTATGCCTGAAGAAGAACGTTCTCCAGATCGGCCACCGCCAAAATTCTTTTCCCCAATGTGTATTAGCCCGTTGAGGAAGGTGCCATTCGTCAGGATAACTGCTTTTCCTTTGATTTTTTGACCACTTTGAGTCTCAATGCCGGTTACTTTGCTGTTTTTCGTGACCACCCCGGTAACACTGTCCTGACGTAAATAAAGGGTGGGAATACGCTCAAGCTCTTCCCGAATATGTTGCGCATAGCACATACGGTCGCTCTGGGCCCTGGGACTCCACATGGCCGGCCCTTTGCTTCTGTTGAGCATACGGAATTGCACACCGGAAGAATCAGCAACTTTGCCCATGATGCCACCAAGCGCATCAATCTCCCGGACAAGCTGCCCCTTTGCAACGCCGCCAATGGCCGGGTTGCAGGACATCTGAGCGATAGCATTGAGGTTCATGGATATCAGCAGGGTATGACAACCCATTCGGGATGCCGCCGCCGCCGCCTCGCTGCCGGCATGACCGCCTCCGACCACAATTACGTCGTATTCCGGGTGTAAACGGGTATCGCTCATAAACAAAGTAGCGGAAGATCGCTTGTATGTAATTGATTTTTAATTGGCTGCGTGCTGGAAGCTGTCTGCATCTGCATTATACTGACATATTCCCGCAACCGTTGGTAAAACGCTGGCCCAAAGCCGGTAATTGCATCCGGATACCAGAACATCATCAGACAGAAACAGAAACAAAAAAAGCGTAACCAATTGAGGGACAATTGACTACGCTTTTTGCGATCCGGATGGGACTCGAACCCACGACCTCCTGCGTGACAGGCAGGCGTTCTAACCAACTGAACTACCGGACCAAGGACATTAAATATAAGAAGAATTTTCGCACAGAGTCAACATCCAGCCCATAAAAAAAGATTTTCATGAACAAGACGGATATCTGTGGTTCGGTTCAACCATTGCTTTTGCAATCGCGCAGCACCATCTGGTTTGCTCCTGATAGTTGCGCTGGATTATTCCTGAAGCAAGCGGGCAACGGCATCCCGGACAGGTTCACTCAGGGGGCTCTCCCTGGTTCGGAAACGGTGTTGCAGCCTGCCTTCACCATCCAGAAGGAACTTCTCGAAATTCCAGTTAATCCCACCGGTAAAATCCCGGTTTTCAGTTGCAGTAAGAAATACGAACAATGGATGCTGCTGTTCCCCGGTTACCTCAACTTTGGAAAACATCGGGAAGGAAATGTTGAAATTGGTCTCACAGAATTCCAGGATCTCGTCATCGGTGCCGGGTTCCTGATTGCCAAAATCGTTGGAAGGAAAGCCCAAAATGACAAACCCCTGTTCCCGGTACATATCGTACAGTTCCTGCAGATCGATGTATTGTTTAGTAAAACCGCACAGCGAGGCTGTGTTGACAACCATTATTACCTTACCTTTGAACTCTTCCATGGAGACTTCCTGCCCCCTTATGTTCGTTATGGTAAAGTCAAAGAATGAAGTTTCAGCTTCCGGTGTTCCCATAGGCAATGAGATAGAGATAAGAAGTGCAATTACAGCGATCATTTTTGTCACGCATTAAGTCATGTTCATATTATCAGTTAAAAAACCCGTTTTCGTTAAAACGTTCCCAAGCATGTATAAAGATAAGGAAAATTCGTGTGGATGGGTCTTCCGGTCCGCACTTCTGATTTTGCTCATATTGCCGATGACTCTCCAGGCACAGATGTTTTCCGTGGATGAGCCGGAAAGAAGAGAGCGCGCATCCACCAGTTCGTTCACGGCCGGACCGGAATTCCTGACCATGAGTCTTCGTGACGGAGAACCCTTCCGTGGCAGAGTGTACAATTTCTCTGAGCCGGTATACCTGATGAGACTGGATCTGCCGGGCGTTGAGATTTACGGTGGATTCCGTAATCGGATGGGAGAAGCCGATTCGTTAAACTATTTGAACCTGGGGGCCAAAATTTCAGGCGCTCTGCCTCTGACCCGGAGTACCACCTATGGCATATCCCTGCCATTGTTGCTGTCAACGGATTACACCCGGATCAGGGAAACCGGCGGAGAACAGCCGGAATCAGAGCAGTTCCGCCAAAGTTCGGCATCGATAGGCTTGGGAGCCGGGGCTTTTTTCCGCCCGGTAAGCAATATTAGACTACGCGCTGAATTTGTGCCGCAGATTGGATTTGCCGTCAGCTCGATGGGAAGCGATGCCGGCCAGGTCGCTTCGCTGAACGGGCGCGTGCGGCTGAACCTGGACCAGCTGTTCGGCCGGTATGGCCTTGAAATGGCATACAGATATACGTGGAAGAGATATTCCGGCACGGGGGACCGGTTTCTGTATGACATCGAAGGACATCATATCGGATTTGGGCTGACGTTTTAACACGGACCGGATATCGGCCAGGTGCTGTACCGACGTGCGAAGAAATCCCGGGTATATCACCTCACGGGTGACCGTCCATTAGCACCGTGTTGCATGTCATAGTGCAAGTCAGATGCCGTATTTTTTACCGTAATATGCTATTTTCCACGGTACATGTGACGAAGAAAGGATCATCTGAGCATGAACCGAACATGACGGCCTCCGGCTGACAGACAGGAGCAGGATCATATCCTGTCATGTGAGATCATTCTGACTACAGAACCGAAGGTCCGGAAGCGCCCGGTGAAACGCGTAAAGAAATCGAAATTGATGCAAGCAGATGAAAACAGAAAGATTTTTAACGGAACTGGAACACCTTGTAGAAGAACTGGGCTATACCTTGCGCCGTGAAAAAGGCAGTTTCAGAGGCGATTTCTGTGTCCTCGAGGGAGATAAAATTGTGATGATCAACAAAATGTTTCCGGCAGAAGTCCATGTGGGACAAATAGTTCGATTTCTCCGAAAGCAAAATCTTGAAGATCGGTACATAAAGCCGGCTGTTCGAAAAGAGCTGGATGCATGGTTTGACCGGATAAGCAAAGGATAGTGAGTGCCCCAATGAAACTGACGTTTTTAGGGACCGGCACATCCATGGGAGTGCCGGTAGCAGGCGGTTTCGGTCCGAAACACGCCGGCAACGACCCGAGGAATCAGCGTTATCGGTGCTCAGTATGGATACGGTCGCAGGAGCGCTCCCTGGTCATAGATACCGGTCCGGAATTCCGGCTTCAGACCCTGCGGGCAGGAATCCGGCGCATAGACGCACTGCTGATGACGCATGAACATACGGATCACATTGCCGGCCTGGATGACCTGAGATCATACAACTACGAACAGAAGAAGGCCATTCCGGTCTATACCAGCCCGCGGACAGAGGAAGCCATCCGGCATCGCTTTTCCTACATGTTCGGGCCGGATAAAACGCCCGGATCGGTAGACATTGATTTCAAGCCGTTCCAGCAGGCGGTACAGGAAGGGGACTGCCGCATCGTGCCGCTGCCCGTAATGCACGGAGGGATGGAAGTCATGGGGTTTCGTGTAAACGACATATCCTACATTACGGATGTCAACCACATACCTGATGATACAGCGAAAAAAATAAGGGGCTCGAAAATTCTGATCATGAGCGGACTGCGCTGGTCCCCTTCCCATCCCACTCACTATACCATTCCCGAAGCAATTGAAGTGTCGGAAACACTGGGAGTCGGACAAACATACCTGATCCACATGTCCCCGTTTGTGGATCACGAGGAAGTCTCCCGTCGCATGCCTCCGCGGGTAAAACTCGCGTTCGATCAGCTGGAACTATCCGTCTGACGGGTTCCGCTCCCCGGAAATTACGCGTCAGCCTGGAAGCATGCCGGTCGGCAGGCAGTAGCAGCTGCCGAAATGCTATCGGTATTTACTGTGAAGGTCTCCCTTAAGCTGGTCATACACATCCTTCACGTGCTGGGAGTTGTCCAGTTTGCAGATAAGCATGGCGTCTTCGGTCTCAATCACACCTATTCCCTGAAGCCCTACAAGCGTAATGAGCTTCTGGCTACCCGAGTCGACAAAACAGTTTTGAGACTTCACGGCCAGCACGTTCTCCGAATTGAGGATATTCCCGTCCCGGTCGGCCTCCTCGCTTTGCAATTCGTAGATGGCCATCCAGCTGCCGAGGTCGCTCCAGTCAAAATTAGAGGGAACGACAATGACGTTTCCTGATTTTTCCATAATGCCATAGTCAATGGAAACGGAGAAACATGACGTGTAGGCCGACTCCAGCGTCTCCTGCCTCATTGCCCCATTGTTCTTTTCAAGATCTTCAGCAAAGAGCTCCACCTGATGATACAGGACAGGAAGATGCTGTTTTATCTCATTCAGGATGGCGCCGGTTTTCCAGATGAACATGCCGCTGTTCCACAGGAAGTCGCCGGACTGCAAAAACTTGAGTGCGGTCTGGACGTCCGGTTTTTCTGCAAAAGTCTTGACGGGATAAGCGGTAGCGTCGCCCGCCGTGACCTTTTGTTGATCATTGTACTGGATATAGCCATAGCCGGTCTCGGGCCGCGTCGGAGTTATTCCAATGGTGACAAGATCCCCGTTCTTCTCGGTCAGTTGCACACAGGTTTCAAGATCCTTCAGAAAGGCATCATCGTTCCGGATGTAATGGTCTGACGGCAACACGATCATGGTGGCGTCGGGATCGCGATGATGGAGCAGTGCGGATGCAAAGCCTATGCACGGCGCCGTGTTCCTGGCAACCGGCTCACCAATAATGTTCTCGTCGGGAAGGTCGGGGACCTGTTCTTTCACCAGGGAAACGTAATCGGCGTTGGTGCTTACCAGGATACGCTCGGGCGGGATGATGGGCCGAATGCGGTCAATGGTTGTCTGCAGCAGGGTTTTTTCTTCAAAAAACGTCAAAAACTGTTTCGGGCAGTCAATCCGGCTTTTCGGCCAGAAACGGGATCCGATGCCACCGGCCATGATAAGCGCATAAACCATCTTGGTAACTCCTGAAATGTTAAAATTTCTGTGGGACCCTGCAAAGTTAGCAAAAAACGCAACTAAGCTGAAATTAGATCTGAATGGTGGTCCGCACTCTTCAGGTGGAACCGGAAAACCGTTCCCTGCCCGGTTTTGCTCTCGATTTCAAGCTGCTCCTTGTGCGACTCCAGAATGTGTTTTACAATGGACAATCCAAGCCCGGTGCCGCCCTGTTCCCTGGATCGGGATTTGTCGACCCGGAAAAAGCGCTCCGTTACCCGTTTTATGTCTTCTGCTTCAATGCCAATCCCGGTGTCACGGATGCTGACCGTTATTTTGGATTGATCGCGCTCAGGGAAACGGGTGCTGATGTAAACCCGTCCTTCCGGTTTGTTGTACTTGATTGCATTTTCGATCAGGTTGACCAGGACCTGCCGGATCTGGTTGCGATCAGCCAGGGCAAAAGCGTTTGTCTCCTTTTCCTCGAATATGATCCGGACATTCCCTTGTTCGGCTTTATACTGCAGCGAATCGATTACGTCGTGAATGACATTGTTTAGCGGGATAACCGTGAATTCCGGCTTAAGTTCGCCGGTTTCCAGGCGTGATATTTCCATCAGGTCATTGGTCAGAAAAATGAGCCTGTTCACGTTTTTCATAGCCTTTGACAGAAAAAGCTGGTTGACCTCGGGATCTTCAAGCGCACCGTCCAGCAGGGTCTCCAGATACCCCTGAACCGAAAAAATGGGGGTTTTGAGCTCGTGAGAAATGTCACCGATGAATTCCTTGCGGTAGCTTTCTGCCTCGTCCATTTTGCGGAATTCCTTCATGATCATGTCGCGGCTCCACTCCGTATCGTGCCGCAGGGCCTCAATCTCGTCAGGGTGAATTTTCTGCGGCGGATGGTCTGCACCGGGAGACCTGAACGGCAAACGCTGGATAAGGGAACGGATGAGCCCCACCCGTTTTTGCAAAAGATGGCGGGAATACAGATAGATAATCAGGAAAACCAGGAATGTGGCAAAGAAACCACCCAGGATGGCATGCGACGGGTGTTCCATCCAGAACATGGCGGTACCGGCAAACAGCAGGCCGGTTACAATTGCCGGCACGGCTGCAAGCCGCATGCCTGTCCGGAAATACGTGTCAGGATCCGTATTCATGGTTTTCTGAATCTGTACCCGACGCCCTTGACGGTTTCAATCAGATTGTCGCCGAGTTTTTCCCGGATTTTGCGGATATGCACATCTACGGTACGGTCGATAACGTAGATGTTCGCTCCCCAGATTTCATTCAGCAGCACCTGCCGGCTCAATACCCTTCCCGCCTGACTTGCAAGCAGATAGAGCACTTCGAACTCTTTCCTCGGCAACTTGATTTCACGGCTGCCTTTTTCGACAACATAGCGGTCCCTGTCAATGACCAGTCCTTCGAAAACAATGTTGTTCTTTTGCGTTTCAAGCGGTTCACGGGCACGCCGCAGCACGGCCTTGATGCGTGACATCAGTTTCGAAATGCTGATAGGCTTTGACAGGTAGTCATCGGCCCCCTCCTCGAGTCCGCGGACCTCCGATTGTTCATCGCTGCGGGCCGTCAGGAATATGACGGGGATGTCCCTGAGTTCCGGGTCCTGTTTCAGGTTCTGGCACACCTGGTGCCCGTCCATGAGGGGCATCATGATATCCAGCAGGATGAGCCCGGGGCGGTGTTTTTTGGCCATCTGAATGCCGTCGCGGCCATTGTCGGATGTCAGAACCTCATAGCCCTGCTTGATCAGGTTATACTCGACAAGGTCAAGGATATCCTGTTCATCATCGACTACAAGTATGGCTGTCTTTGTCAAATTTATCGCAGGGTGGGTGAACGGTTGTTTCACAAAGGTACATACTCCCCGTAATGAATAAAAACGGCACAGATTATGAAATTGTTACGAATCAGAGGTGCTTGAGAGCCTTTTTTAACAGTTCGGAAACATTGCTGCCGGCATTTCCGTCCGCCCCGAGAGCCGTCTGGACCGCCTTCTGCGCCTGCGCCCGTTGGTATCCGAGCGCTTCCAGTGCCGAAATGGTTTCGTTCTGGATGGAGCCGGACTCAGCTCCGGCCTCTTCCGGGGTGACGATATCGCCCAGTTTATCGCGCAGCTCCAGTACGATGCGCTCCGCCGATTTTTTGCCTATGCCCGGACTCCGGGCAATAAGTCCGGCGTTCTGGGTGACGATGGCGCTCACGATCTGTCGCGGCGGCATGGCAGACAGCAGGGCAAGCGCCAGCCTGGGACCTATGCTCTTTACCGTGATCAGCATCTCAAACAGGTTCCGTTCCTCCGTGGAAGCGAACCCGAACAGCTGCTGGTCATTATCGGAGATGTGATGGTGGATGTGCAGGGTGCAGGCGGCACCGGCAGCCGGTAACCGGTCCAGGGTGTGGTTGGAAATGCGCACAAGGTATCCGACACCGCCAACATCGAGGATGAGAGATCCCTGCTGCTTGCTGAAGACGGTTCCTTTCAAATGGGCAATCATGGGCTATACTGTGCTTTCATCTGTTTATAATTTTTGATTCAAGAGGTCAGATAGAATGTCCATGACGATTATAATCATGCTCCTGTGTGTCGGATTGCCGTCATGGCCATAGCGCTTCGCGACCTTCGGTTCATGCGGTGCTGTTCATGCCGCAGGGTTTCATGCACACAGTCAGCGTTGCCGTATGCGGTCTGGGTTGTTGCCGACAAAATCACTCCAGTTGTTCTTCTTCCGGCGGCTGGAACCGGCCCCTTTTTTCACCGCGTCCTGGCCGGGAACGGGCCCCTGCAGTTTCTGGAAGTGGCACCAGGCCACGGCAAGGGCGTCGGTGGCATCACTGGTAAGCGTGCCTTGGGGGATGCGGACCAGCTTCTGCAACATGTACGCCACCTGGTCCTTCCGCGCGTTTCCTGTCCCCGTAATGGCTTTCTTCACGGCCTTGGGATAGTACTCGAAGAGCGGGATATCCTGGTGCAGGACGGACATGATGATAGCGGCCTGGGCGCGCCCGAGTTTGAGCATGGCGGAAGGATCCTTTCCGTACACAGGCGTTTCAATGGCGCAGTAGTCAGGCCGGTAGGCGGAAATGAGTGCGGAGGTTTCCGAATACAGCAAACGAAGGCGGTCAAGCGGGTCTTCCGTGCCGGTAAGCCGGATTATGTCGCAGCACAGCGCCTCGAAACACCGGTCCTTGTGTTCCAGAACAGCATAACCGGTAATCCGGGAGCCGGGATCAATGCCGAGTATGCGTGTATTCATCGCCTGCGTTGACAGAGGTTCATATTGCCATCACGACCTGCCCGGACCGGTGCATGATCCGCAAG
>SKNL01000017.1 GCA_007120555.1 Balneolales bacterium | reverse complement strand
TGTTGCGGTAAACTGGCACTGTATTGCGGCAAGTTAACACACCGCTCCTGTTTCAAAAAGATACCCGGACAGTGCGCGGGGGGCTTACTTCTTGAATTGGAGCAGGTTTTCCTCGCCTACCGCTTCTATGGCGCTGTTGAGGGCATAGTGGCTTTCGAAGAGCACGATCGGGTGCCCCTCGATGTCGAAGGTCACGTTGGTGGAGTAGGAGGCTTTGAGTTTGGCGATGATCTTTTCATCATCGGGAAGCCACCGGGCGGCGATGTATGAGGTCGGTGCCAGGGTGATGTCGGCGTTGTATTCGGTCTTCATGCGGTGTTCCACCACGTCGAACTGAAGGGCGCCGACGGTCCCGAGCAACAGTTCGTTCCCGACGCCGTTCGGAAGCTCGAATACATTGACTACTCCCTCTTCGGAAAGCTGTTTAAGCCCTTCGCGAAGCTGTTTGCGCTTGAACGGGTCTTTCGAGGATGCCTTTCGGAAATGCTCCGGCGAGAACAGAGGGATCACATCAAAGGTGACCGGATCGCTGGCATGGAGCGTGCTGCCGATGCGGAAGTCGCCCGGATTGAAAAGCGCAACGATGTCGCCCGGATAGGCGATATCCAGCAGTTTCCGCTCCTCGCCCATGAGGCTGTGCGGCGTGGTCATGCGAAGTTTGCGGCCTTTGTCGGCCAGCTGCACTTCCATCCCGCGCTGGAATACACCGGAAGCAACGCGGACAAATGCGGTGCAGTCACGATGGTCGGGATTCATGTTGGCCTGAAGCTTGAAGACGAATCCGGAAAAATCACGGCCCAGCTCGCGCAGCTCTCCCCTCACGTCTGCATAGGGCTGCGGCGAGGGGGCGAGCTGCGAAAAATAGTGCAGAAACAGGTCGAGTCCGAAGTTGTTCAATGCCGAGCCGAAGAAGACCGGGGTGACATCACCGTTCTGGAACTGAACGGGGTCCATATTGGCATACTCGTCGCCAATAAGCTCGATCTCTTCGATATAATCCTTCGTAACCTGTTCTCCAAGAGTGCTTTCCTCAAGTCCGTTTTCCAGCGGATGGAGTTCGGTTTCGGCCATGAGTGCGCCGTGTTTGTTCTTTTTGTACAGGTGCAGCTCCCGGCCGATCAGGTCGTACACACCCTGGAAATCGGCGCCATAGCCGATGGGCCAGCTTGCGGGCACGGCGGTGATGCCCAACTTGCTTTCGATGTTGCTGAGCACTTCAAGCGGCTCCATACCGGGACGGTCGCACTTGTTCACGAACGTGATGACCGGGATGTTGCGCAGGCGGCACACCTCGAAAAGTTTTTCGGTCTGCTCCTCGACCCCTTTGGCCACGTCGATCACCATCAGGGCGCAGTCGGCCGCAATAAGCGTGCGGAAGGTATCCTCGGAAAAGTCCTTGTGCCCGGGCGTGTCCAGCAGATTGTAACGGATACCGTCTTTTTCGAAACGGAGGACGGAAGAGGTCACCGAAATGCCGCGTTCCTGCTCGATGGCCATCCAGTCCGATGCCGCATGACGGGCAGCCTTTCGCTGTTTGATCGATCCGGCCTCGTGAATGGCACCGCCATACAGCAACAGCTTCTCGGTAAGCGTGGTCTTACCGGCATCGGGGTGGGAGATGATCGCGAACGTGCGCCGCGAGGCCACTTCCCGTGCAATACCGTTCTGTTGGACGGAATTCATGGTTAAAATAGTCAAGTCGAATTGATAATCGTTTTTATGATAGCTAAGAAAGATACGAAAAAAATGAGAAAAAATCATTTCCGGACAGGTTCCAGAGTTTGTCAATTCTTTCAATTCCGATTGAATTTTGACAGCTAATGTATCATATTCCGTTGGTATTTTTTGTTATGTAACGGGTGCACGTTCCCCGCTGCTCTCTCAACAAATGACGGGTACGCCGCGACGGGTACTGGTGATCATCCAAGCTTAATTTCAAATCATTTCAGGGCATGGTTTCAACACTGACAACTCTTGACTGGCTGCTTGTGGCCGGATATTTCGTGCTGTCGCTGAGCATCGCTTTCTATTTCTATAAGAGGGCAGGTAAAAACACTACCGAATTTTTTCTCTCGGGCAGGAACATGCCCTGGTGGATCATCGGAACCAGCATGGTCGCCACTACCTTTGCCGCCGACACCCCGCTGGCCGTAACCGAGATGGTCGCCGAAAACGGTATCGCCGGCAACTGGCTCTGGTGGAATTTCGTGATGGGCGGCATGTTGACCGTGTTCTTTTTCGCCCGCCTTTGGCGGCGCAGCGGGGTACTGACCGACGTGGAATTCATCGAACTTCGCTATAGCGGTCCCGAAGCAGCCTGGCTGCGCGGCATCAAGGCGATTTATTTCGGACTGCTGATGAACTGCATCATCCTCGGGTGGGTCAGCCTGGCCATGGAATCCATTTTCAACGTGCTGTTCCCGGGCATGACACTGTTCGGACAAGAGTCGTTCTCCTTTATCGGCATCACCATAAGCGCTCCGTTGGCCCTGGTCGGATTCCTGATCATCTTCGTGGCGTTCTACTCCCTCATCTCCGGACTCTGGGGCGTTGCCGTCACCGATATCTTCCAGTTTATAATCGCCTTGGGCGGCACCATTATCCTTGCTGTATTCGCCGTGAATATCCCTGAGATCGGCGGCCTCTCCGGTCTCCAGGAAAA
Source organism: Balneolales bacterium (assembly GCA_007120555.1). GTDB lineage: Bacteria > Bacteroidota > Rhodothermia > Balneolales > Natronogracilivirgulaceae > SKNL01. The sequence continues at coordinate 2,369 of SKNL01000017.1, read as the reverse complement.
ACTGCCGGCGGAAACGTTCAACTTCCTGCCCAGTGTCGGACAGGCTGCCGAAGGGTTCGGTGTACTGACGCTCAGCGTCGGGGCCTTCGCCGCCTATTTCGGTGTGCAGTGGTGGTCGAGCTGGTATCCCGGCTCCGAGCCCGGCGGCGGCGGCTACGTGGCCCAGCGCATCATGAGCGCCAAGGACGAAAAACACTCGCTTTTCGCAACACTGTGGTTCAACATCGCCCACTACTGCCTGCGTCCCTGGCCCTGGATCATCGTGGCGCTGGTTTCGCTGGTCCTCTATCCCGAGCTGGACGATTCGCGCGAGGGATTTGTCCTGGTCATGCGTGACGTGCTTCCCCCGGGACTGCTCGGACTTCTGTTCGCCGCCTTCCTGGCTGCGTTCACCAGCACGTTCGCCGCGCACCTGAACTGGGGAACCTCGTACCTGGTCAACGACTTCTGGCGCCGGTTCATCAAGCAGGACGGTGACGAGCGCTACTATGTCGCCGTTTCCCGAATCATCACAGCCCTGCTGGCTGTCACCGCGTTTCTCGTAACCACCCAGCTCGACACCATCAAGCAGGCCTGGGGACTGGTACTGACGGCCTCCGGCGGACTCGGCCTGGTGCTTATCCTGCGCTGGTACTGGTGGCGGATCAATGCCTGGAGCGAACTGGCGGCCTCCCTCACCCCCATCTTCCTGGTCATCCTGGTGCTGCTTGGAGTGCAGGTCCCCGGTATCACCGATCCTTTCCCGCATAATCTTTTCTACGTCGTAGCAATCACAACCGTGGTCTGGCTGCTGGTCACCTTCCTCACCAAACCGACCGACAGCGACAAGCTCAAAAGGTTCTACCGCCGTGTGCGGCCGGGCGGACCCGGATGGGAGCCGCTCAAAGCCCAAAATCCCGACATTGAATCGGACGGCTCACTCTGGCCGCTGCTGGGTAACTGGGCAGCCGGCGTGGTGCTGGTCTACATGGCACTGTTCGGATTCGGCCATTTCCTCTTCGGCAACTACGGCTATGCCCTGCTCTGCTCGCTTGTGGGCGCGGTAGCCATCGGAGTGCTGTACTGGGATCTTAGCCGGCGGGGATTCGACACCATCATTGAACACGATGTTCCAGATCCAGATCCAGATGAAGATTCAGATCCAGACGCAGGTTCCGGCACCTGACGCATCCAACCGGTATCCGGTTGCGCGGAGGTTCAATTCAGCATTGCATAACTGGTTCAGGAACATCGTATATTGCGCGTTGAACCGTTCAACGGACGCAATCTGATGCCGTGCATATCCCAGAACCCACATTATCCGTCATTTCTGTTTTTCGCAACCGCGAGGAGTGGGTAGAGCCGACCCTGAAAGTGCTCTATGCCATCCAGCGCATCCCCTGCGAATTCATCATCATCGATGATGCCTCCACCGACGGCACCACGGAAGCCATCCGCTCACTGATCGAGTATTACCAGCACGACCAAACCTATTTCTTTGAGCAGGAAGCGCCGCGCGGCAGGGGCAACTCCCTGAACAATGCCATGGAGCAGGTGCGCGGACGCATTCTCTGGATCCCTGAAAACCTGCACTCCGTGGATCAGGACTGGCTGGACGAGAGTATTGAATCCCTGATCGCATCCAATGCCCATACGGCCGTCGCCATGGAGGACCCGGTCCCGAAATCGCCGATGGACTGGCTCCACCTGCTTCAGAACGAACGGATTCCGTACGACCGCAACTACCTGTTCGACCTCGGGAGGATGCGGTCCATCCGAAAGTTCACCGACCCGCACTGGTCCACCCGCCATGCCACCGAACTGGCGATACGCCTGATGGCCGACTCCGACCCCATCCCGGCTAAACTGTTTGCCAAGGGTGAAACCAGGCGCATGGATATGGATGACCGCAGCAAGAAGGAATGCGTGCTGGCCCTGTTGCGGATACCCGAACTGTCACTGTCCGGACAGGAGAAGGCCTTCCGAATGCTGCGCTCTTTTGGCCACACGGATACCGAAGAGGACGAGGGCAGCGCGGAACCGTTGTATCAGGAAGCCCAGACTCTGTACAAGTCCGGCAACAGCGTGGCGGCACTCGAGATACTGAACCGGATCCTTGCCGCGGAACCGGACCATCGGCGCGCCCGCCTGTTCAAGATCCAGATCCTGGAGAAAATGCGACGCTATGTTGAGGCCGCGGAACTCAAACATGGATACGATATCGGCAAAGCCGGCAAAGAACCGGAATCGGTGGATACGGATGCTGCCGGTGTGCCGGAGACCGCTGAAGATGTTCCGGAGACTCAAACTACAGATATCACCGGTGAACAGGTGCCGCCGGAAACCGTCGATGAATGGCAGCGTGCGGATGAAACTCCCGATCAGCCGGA
>SKNL01000134.1 GCA_007120555.1 Balneolales bacterium | reverse complement strand
TGGTATGACAGCAATGCCTATGCATGGGGTACATCCAGCCGGTACACGAGCTCTGCAAGCGCCAGTGCAACATACCTGGTCCGCCATGTCGATGCCGGCTTGTCCGAGCTTGAAATCTTGCTGCCAGAAACCGAAAATGCCGTAACCAGTGCGCGATACAGGGCGTTTCGGGGAGAAAAGCTGCTGGGTGAGTCTACCATCGACCAGAATGAAAACAGTGGGAATTGGGCGCCGGTCGGTGTGTATCAGGTGGACATGGCCGGCGATATCTCCATTGTTGTTGATTATCCCGGTACCGGCAGCATGGATGGCGTTTTGCGGACCGATGCCATTCGGTGGACCTACAACCGGGAGGCATCTGAAACACATGTGCTTGAAATGACCAATGTGCCGGATCAGGTCCGTCTCCACCAGAATTACCCCAATCCGTTCAATCCGGCCACGACCATCCGCTTTGAGCTGGCAGTGAGTGCTCAGAACACGCGGCTGGAGGTATACGATGTCCTTGGCCGGCGCGTGGCTGTCCTGGTGGATGGCATGTTGCCGTTGGGTGCCTATTCGGTATCCTTTGACGGATCGGGGCTGGCGTCCGGGATGTATCTGTACCGGCTGGAGTCGGAAGGAAAAGTATTGCAGCGCAAAATGATGCTGGTTAAATAGTATCATATGAACCTAACTTTAAATGATCTTGAGGTTCGCCAACAGCCTTTGATCCGGTCTCTTCAGCTGGCACTATGCAAATCGTTATCCGGCCAGAGAGGAGGGAAACAGACATGCTTGGGGTGTATTCATATGCGGCATCAAATAATTACAAGAAGGTCATGCAAGGTCATTTTCAACATTTAAAAATCAAAAAACGTATTGGCAATCAAATTTGTTAAAAGAGATAGTACGTAAGGATGCATCATTAAGGACAATAACAGACACTTAAAAAAAAAGTTATGAGTACCTACATTATCCTGAGTAAAATATCGCCCAATGCACTGCATAAACCCGATGATTTTCTGAAAATGGCCGATACGGTCAAGGAAAAAATTCGAAAAGAATGTCCTGACGTGGTTTGGAAAGACAGTTATGCCGTCAAGGGGCAGTACGACGTCGTGGACATCGTGGAGTCGAATGACCCGGGGCAGGTAGACAAGGCTTCGATGATCATTCGTTCACACGGTCGGTCTGACACGGAAACCATGCAGGCATCACCCTGGAAGGATTTTCTGAAGGCACTTTGAGTCCGGCGCTGATGCATATCGGTGTCCTGGATTTTTAAGTCAGGGTGTATTCAGCAGGAAAAACCCTGCCGGAACATTCGCCGGAGCAGTTCGGAGGTCCCTTCGTATATGAAGGGATCTTTTGATGCACGTGGCCCTGCCACGTTAAGTGTGCGGGGACGTACTTCAGAGATCCAGTTATTCACTGATACTGAAGCCTGTTCGATGCCGGTTTTCGACAAATTGATGTGCAGCCAGGGTTTGCCGAGTTCTTCGGCCTTGATGCGGGTATACAGCGAGCCGCCATCCAGTGGACCGTGAGAGAGGATGAGTGTGGCGTCGGAGTCGCGGATATTCCACTCGGTGCGTATTTCCACAGCGGAAGCGGGTGTTTCGGTCGGCTCCGGTCTGTGCTCCGGAAATAAGTTTTTCGATCATTGGTTTGCGATATGGACAGTGAAAAGCGGCATTTTACCGGATATGATGCGGATACATCTGCTGTTGAAATTTTCCGACGAATTATCATAAGAGGAATTTGTAACTTTTCATCGAGAAATCCCAGATAACGCCATCTGGTGGTTCCGGTATGCTCCGGTTGTGCCATTCAGCGGTATCGCTTTGATAAAATTGGTGACCACCCGGAAACCGAATCCCACATTGTCATCAACTTCAACGATGTATCCTGGCAAACCAAAGGGTTACGCCATATGTTGTCCAGCGTAATCAATCCATTGGTTCGTTGCCGGAAATGAATAAATTTGGCAATATAAAGTCAGAGCGCCCAATTCCAGCCATGCCATGAATATAAACGAGCACGCAAAACCGACCGAACTGAACAAGGAGACCCCGATCGGCAAGGAATTGCTGATCTGGTTTGCCATTGCCACTGTACTGGCGTTTGTCAACTGGTATCTCAACCGTGGCAACTGGCCGGAAGTGTCCCATACCGGGCTGCGCATGCTTGTCATCCAGCTTTCGTACAGCTACTTTGTCTTTCTGCACATTTTCCTGATGATTGTCGTGTTCCGGGCCGTGCTGTGGGACCGGGTCAAATCCAGCGGAAAATTATTCAGTGAGGGAAGCGGAATGCTGCTCGCCTTTCTGGGCTTTGCCTTGGGGCTTTTTAATTTGCAGTGGTTTGCCGGGTTCGCCTACGGAGTGATGTATCCAGGGTTTACAATCAACTTCCAGTTAGCGGATTCGCTTGGGTACTGGCTGGCCGTGTTTGTCGTCATCGCCATTATCGGTACCTTTGCCGTTTCCTACCACACCATGCGGCTTAACTTGAAGGAGAGCTACCGGATCCAGCTGGAGCGGGAGCGGCTTCGCGGTGAGCTGGAGATGGCACGTGAGATGCAGCTGGGACTCATGCCGTCAGAAGCACCCGATTGCGCCGGGTTTGATATCTTTGGCATGTGCTTGCCGGCAACGGAAGTAGGCGGTGATTTTTTCGATTACATCCGGCCGGATGGCGGCGAGAAAGATGCTGAAATCGCCATTGCTGTGGCCGATGTCAGCGGAAAGGGTATGAAGGCGGCGATGACCGCGGTCATGGTCAGCGGCATGCTCAACACCGAGGCCATCCACCGTACAAATCCGGCCGAGGTGCTCATCCGCATCAACCGTCCGCTGTACCGGAAAAGTGACCGCCGCATGTTTGCTGCGATGTTGTACGGGATTCTGGATGGCCGCAAAAGAACCTTCGCATTTACCAACGCGGGACAGATGCCGCCGTTGCTGCTGCGGGATGGGAAAGTGGTTGCGATAGCATCACACGGCCCGCGTCTGCCGCTGGGCGTCACCGCGGAGGTGAATTATGCCCGGAAGGTATTGACGCTGGAACCCGGGGACCATCTGCTGCTCTACACAGACGGCATCAATGAGGCCCGCGACGGCGACCGGGATTTATTCGGGGAGGAGCGACTGGTGGAAGCGTTCCTTGCATCGGCGGAGTATTCAATGTTGCCCCGGGCATTGGAGGCAATTCAATCCCGTATTAAAACCTTCAGCGGAGATGAACCTCAGCACGATGACATCACCATGGTGTTGTTGCGGGTCCAGTAGGTCAGAGTTTCCAGCCGATCAGGTTCCAGTACCAGAGCTGCGTCAGGAACAACACTGCAGCAAGGGTTACAATACCATAATGGATGCGGCCGGACAGGTTCCACAGCTCGTTTTTCAGGGCGCGGACGCTGCCGTGGACCAGAACGGCCGCCAGGGGAAGGCTCACCATGGGCATGAGCAGCACGAGCCGGATCATGGTTTTGGTGGATGCCTCGATGTAGGTGGATTGATCTGAGATGGCCATGAGCAGGAATACAGGAAAGGTCAGTGAAAGCAGGGCGAAAGCCAGTCCGGCGCGCCGGTACCACAGCTCCGCACCGCGCAACGGTTCCGGTTTACCAAAAAAGGTCTGCATCAGGTATCGGAAAAACACGGCAAAAGGAACAGTCAGGAAAATCGCATAACAAACCGCCAGCAGAATGAGACGAAACGGCAGGCTGAAGGGGCCTGATTCTCTTTCGGCGGCAAACATGGGCAGGTCGCTGAAGAAGAGATGTGTATAGCCCTGCTGCGGATCGCCCCGGATCACCATTTCACGATGCCCGTCAACATCGCGGAACAGACCCGGTTCGATCTCCTTCAATTGGTCCGTTCCGAGCAGCCAATCCATCGTCACAGTGCCGGGCTGGTCGGGCTTCGCTTTCAGGCTGATCCGGCTTATCGCCACCCCGAGCAGTTTGTCGAATGTTGTGAAAGGACGCCGCATCAAGAGATAGCTTCCTTCCAGGATCGCTGCCCTCTGATCCCATCCGGGTGCCGGTTCCATTGGCAAGCGGGTCCGTTCGGTTATCCATTCGGGAAAGAGGCGGTCAAGGAGCGTCAGACGGAAATCACCCATGCCCGGGAGGGCTCCCTCTTCGGAGTTGAAGGAGACGAAGATCCCCATCCGCTTTTCAGGCAGGAGGACCAGGTCCGAGTGGAAGAGCAGGGTGGAACCGCCGTGCCCGAAAATGCGTTGTCCGTGGGAGTCGAGCTGCATGAAACCAAGCCCCATGCCGTTCGTGCGCGGGTCGGGGGAAAATGCGGTTGAGAACATTTCACGGATGGTTTCGGGACGCAGGATGCCGGACGAGGATGCGGGTGTGGTCCCGGTTGCGGAGACATCATCTGTGGGTTTGTCGTGTGCGGACGCCCCGGGCGCTGCATTGTCGGTTTCATCGGGAAAGAATGCGATCATGTAGGCTGCCATGGCTTCAGCGGATGCGCTCATGCCTCCGGCAGCGGGTTGCACCTCAAGCCGTTCAAACTCCTGGCGGCGGAATGCCTCGTCCTGCCATCGGTAACCGTTGGAAACGAACGGTTCGAGCCGGTCCGGCACCGGTTGCCGTGCGGTGGCATAGGTCATACCGAGCGGGGCAAGGATATACGCCTCCACATAATCCTCCCACTGCATTCCGCTCATCCGCTCCACGATATGCCCGGCCAGCGCTGTACCGTAATTGGAATAAGCGGCGAACTGTCCGGGCGCCCACACCCGCATCGGCATGTTGCGCACCAGCCAGTCTGCCCGTCCGCTGCGCGGTGGACCTCCCATGATGCCGTAAAGCCGGTCCTCGAAACCGGGCGTATGGGTCAGCAGGTGCCGCAGGGTAATGGGTTGGCCGAACCGCTCCGGTATCATGAAATCGAGGTATTCATTCACATCGGTATCAAGATCCAGCATTCCTGCATCGCGCAGTTGCATGACGGAGGTCCAGGTGAACAGCTTGGTGACCGACCCGATGCGGAACAGGGTCCGGCCGGGATCGACAGTCACGCGCCGC
>SKNL01000093.1 GCA_007120555.1 Balneolales bacterium | reverse complement strand
CCTGGAACTGGTTCCAGGGGAACTCTTGCGGCAGGCCGGCAGTGAATTGCATGCGTTCCCGCCTGGTGGGATGTTCAAATGCGATCTTGTAACACATAAGTGCAAGGTGACGGGTCTGTTGGCCTGTCGAGCCGTATTTGTGGTCGCCGGCAATGGGAATGCCTTCTGCAGCAAGCTGGACACGGATCTGGTGGAAACGACCGGTTTTCAGATCGATTTTAACCAGGGAGTGTTCTCCATGCGTTTCGAGATGCATTATGTCAAGGGCAGCCTGCTTGCCTGCAGCAGACGCTCCCGGCTTTTGTTTCCCGGAATTCTCCGCCGGGTCATGTCTGCCGGTAGTAACAACCATCGCCATTTTTCGGAATGGATCCTTCTCAAGCTGATGGGTCATTTCCCGGCTCTTGATATTCTTTCCCTCAACCACGGCAAGATACTCCTTCACGAAGGTTCGCTTACGGATCTGTTCGGAGAGCCGCGAAGCGGCTTTGGAAGTCCGCGCCAATACCATTAATCCCCGCGTTGGCCGGTCAAGGCGCTGCACAAGACCAAGGAAGACGTCACCGGGTCTCCGGTATTTGTCTTTCAACCACTTCTTCAGCAGGGACTGCAGGTCACGGTCACCCGTTTTGTCACGCTGAGAAAGCATGTTTGCAGGCTTGTACACAACCAGCAAGTGATTATCCTCATAAAGGATGTCGATATTTCTGTAGCTTTCCGTAATGGCAAAACTCCGTATTTTTTAGCACAATTTTTTCCGGAACACCAGCATTATGCATGTGCTCCCCCGTTGTGCAATATACTTTACCTGCAGGATAATCTGAAAATGGATAAACATCCCCAATGACAGAAGAACTTAAACAAAAACTGGACACCCTGACACCGCAACCCGGGGTTTATCAGTTCAAGGACGCCGGGGGGGAAGTGCTGTACGTCGGCAAGGCGAAGCGGTTGAACCAGCGTGTGCGATCCTATTTTCAGAATGCCGCCGACCATACCGGGAAAATCCAGGCGCTGGTCAGGAAGATTGCGGATGTCGAAGTCATCATTACCGACTCTGAGGCAGAAGCCCTCATCCTGGAAAACAACCTCATCAAAAAATTCCGCCCGAGGTACAACATCCTTTATCGGGATGACAAATCGTATCCTTACATATGCGTGACGGCAGAGGACCGGCCGCGTGTGTTCCCGACCCGGACCATAGTTCGTGACGGCAGCCGCTACTATGGTCCATATGACCATGTCGGCAAAATGAAGCTCATGCTGGAAACCATACGCAAGGCGTTCCAGCTCTGTACCTGCGCCTGTTCCTCCCGAATGATCGACCGCAGTAAAGGCTTGCCCAAATGGGGCCGCTGCTTTGAGGATTATTTTGAAAACTGTTCCGGCGATTTGAACCTCGAAGAGTACCGGGCCCGGCTGGATCAGGTGGCGCGCCTGCTCAATGGCCGGACCAAAGAGCTTATACGGGACCTGAAGCTTGAAATGGAAGAGCTTGCAGAGGCACTGCAGTTTGAGCAGGCTTCCCATGTCAGGGACGGAATGCTGGCACTCAAAAGATTCAGCGAAAAAATGAAGATGGTCACGCCGGACGGTCTTGACCGGGATGTTTTTGCACTGGATTCGGACTGGAATGAGAACATTGCATGCGGAGTGCTCCTGCAGATCCGTGAAGGAAAACTGGTCGGCAAATATCATCGCTATCTCAAAAATATCGAAGGCCGCACAGACGGGATGCTTCTCCAGGCTTTCATGGAGGATTATTACACCGGTGAACTATCCGGAGTGATACCGGATGAGGTCTGTTGCAGCCACGACATCCATAATGATGAGCCGCTGTTTGAATATCTCTGGCAGAAAAAAGGGAAAAAGGTTCCGATAACCACACCACAGCGAGGTGAAAAGGCGCAAATTGTACAGATGGCCGGTTCAAATGCCCGGATGCTCCTGAGGGAATGGCTGCTGGAAAAAATGAAAGCCGATCAGGGACGGGTCCCGCATTCGGTCCAGGCACTGAAACGTGACCTGAACCTCCAACGGCTGCCACGGAGAATCGAGTGTTTCGACATATCCAACTTTCAGGGGTCCTTTACCGTGGCCTCCCTGGTATGTTTTGTTGACGGACAGCCCCGGAAGAGCAGTTACAAGAGATTTCATGTGCGCGGAGTGGATGGACCTGATGATTTCGCATCAATGAGAGAGGTCATCGGACGGCATTATCGAAGGGTGAAAAAGGAGAGCACGCATATTCCGGACCTGATCGTGGTGGACGGTGGGAAGGGACAGCTGTCCAGTGCCGTGAGCGCATTGCGTGAAGCGGGAATGGGAGATGATGTACCGGTAATCGGCCTGGCAAAACGCCTGGAAGAAGTGTTCTACCCGGGCTCACGCGATCCTGTCATGATACCAAAAACATCCTCAAGCCTGAAACTGCTGCAGAGAATTCGTGATGAAGCCCACCGGTTTGCCATTCAATTTCACCGGGATGTTCGAAGCAGAAAAACGTTTCGATCAGAACTGGAAGAGATACCGGGCATTGGTAAAAAGACGGCAGATAAACTGTTGAAGGAATATGGATCGATATTGGAAATAATTCAGCAGGATATCCCCGAACTCAAGAAAATCACGGGTGAAAAAGCAGCAAAAGCGGTGCATGCGCATTTTCGGAAAGAGGAGAGGCAGTGAGTGCCTTTTTAAGGCAAAATGAACCAGGGACGATCACGTGCGTATAAGAAATCAGTAACCCGCTAAAAAAGTTTTAGTGGGGACTAGGTGTAAGCGTGAAATGATTTGTAATGTGAGTTAGAGATAAATGTCGCAAATCCGCGAATTCCGAAATGATTTCGATTCCGGGATTGTTTTTATAAAAAAGAATCAATGACAACAACTAGAACAACAGAAACGGAGATCTATAGATAAAAGTTACAGTTCTTTTCCGGAACACTTGCCAATCAGGCAATATCGATAAATTTCTCAGCGTTAAAGTTTAATATGATGTCGCAAAAATCACATAAACCCCTGCATCAGGTCGATGACCACGAACTTGTTCTGCGCTATCGCAGAAACAACGATCAGGAAGCTTTCCGGCAACTGCTGGACCGCCACCAGTCAAAGATATATTCTTATATCTACAGCATGGTGGGAAATGCCGAAACGGCAAACGATATCTTCCAGGAGACGTTCACCAAGGTCATTACCAAAATGGACGAAACCTACAATGAGCAGGGCAAGTGGATTGCATGGGTCATGCGTATCGCTCATAACGCCACAATCGACTATCTGCGTAAGAAAAAGCGCTTTGTGGATGTGAACGCCCAGGATGACTCGGATTACGACTTCTATGACAGGCTCACCGATGAAACACTTGACGATGCCCAGGAGGTTATCGAAAAAGGTGAAGCAAAGGACAGCCTGATGAAACACATCTCCAAGCTTCCAAAGGAACAGCGGGAAGTTGTAATGCTGCGTCACTACTATGAGATGTCATTCAAGGAGATTGCCGAACTTACCAACGTCTCGATCAATACGGCGCTTGGGAGGATGAGGTATGCTCTGATTAACCTGAGAAAAATGTTTGACAAGGAACATGGAAAAGAAACCAAATATGTCGAACGTAGATGAGCTTTGTATCAAATACGTTTTTGACGAGCTGGATCCGTCAGAAGTAACGCTTGTTGAGCAGGCGATGATCAACGATCAAAACCTGCTCATTGAAGTGGAGAGTCTGAAAAGCACCTGGAAGAAACTGAGGAACCTGCCTGAACTGACACCACCGCCAAATATTTCCGAGGCAATCATGGATCAGGCCAGGGACTATTCAAGTCAGCAACAGTTTTTCGGCAACAGCTGGAACAACCCGGGATTGCTGGCAACTGCAGCTATTGTACTCTTCAGCTTACTGATTTCAACGGCCTACCTTCTGCCATCGGATGTCATCACCAGCGAATCAGAAGGCGATCAGACAATGGCCGCAACAAGCGCACAGGTACCCGCATCCTTCCATTCAAAAGACACCTATGAAGAGTTGTTCCGCGTTTGGAATGGCAAGAGCAACATGGTCTTTGTCGGGAATGAGGAGCATGGCGCCGGGAGCGCACCCGCTGATTCTCTGCTGAAAGAAAGTGCCATGCCCGTCAATACGGAAACACCTCAAACCATACTTTCACCAGTATTTCGCGATTTTCATCTGACCGGTAACCGATATTAGAATTGCCTATTGCCCTATTTGATACAGAAACCATTTTAAGTTACTATTTTCGCAGCACCGCAATCCGGTTTTTCTGAGAAACCTTCAGATTCGGAGTGCTACCTTTCCGATAATATTCTTACCTTTAGTGGTCTGTCAGCCGGCTGTGAACAGCCGACTCACTTGTGCGGCTATCCGGTTATAATTCAATATGTTATATGGGAAAAGTAATATCTGTTGCAAATCAGAAAGGCGGTGTTGGAAAAACGACAACAGCAATAAATCTTGCTGCGAGTCTTGCTGCCATCGAGCATACCACGCTCCTGATTGATATTGATCCGCAAAGCAATTCCACAAGCGGTACCGGATTTGAGTATAAGGTCATCGACCATTCCATCTACCAGGTTCTTGTGGAAGGGTACAGCGCCAGGGAAGCCGTGAAAAAGTCGGAACTTCCGTTTCTTGATATCATACCATCCCATATCAATCTGGTTGGCGCAGAAATTGAGATGGTGGATCGGCCACAACGGGAAAAAATTCTCAGAAAGGCCATCGAAGAGATACGCGATGAGTATGATTTTATCATCATCGACTGTCCGCCTTCCCTCGGTCTGCTTACGATCAATTCCCTTACAGCTTCTGATTCCGTTCTCATCCCTGTTCAGTGCGAATATTTTGCGCTGGAAGGGCTCGGACAGTTGTTGAATACCATCAAGATCGTCCGTCAGCACCTTAATACCGGTTTGGATATTGAAGGGGTAGTACTGACCATGTATGACACCAGAACACGTCTGTCAAATCAGGTTGCTGATGAAGTGAGACGTTATTTTGATAACCGTGTATTTGAAACAGTCATATCGAGGAATGTGCGTCTGGCAGAAGCGCCCAGTTTCGGGAAACCCGTACTGCTTTATGATTCCGTATCCATCGGTTCAAAGAACTATCTTGCCCTGGCCCGGGAAATTGTCATAAGAAATAAGAAACTTTTCCGCAAAAGCTCCGTTTTCACTGAAAAAAGCAAACAGGCATAAGTATAGCACAATACGGCAGTAACCCGTACATATTGGAATCATTATGGCAAAAAAGGTATTAGGCAGAGGTCTCGGAGCCTTTTTCCCGGAATATGACGAATCTGAAGAAGATACCCGGTCAGAAATCAGGGGCGGCGTCGACAGGGAACGTGTACTGCAACGGGTCAATGTCATCAAACAGTTGCCGGTGTCGGATATCCGCCCCAATCCGTATCAGCCGCGCGAGGATTTTGACGAGATCAAGTTGCAGGAGCTATCCGAATCCATCCGGATGCACGGACTCATCCAGCCAGTAACCGTTCGCGCAATCGGAAGCGAGAGGTATGAGCTTATCAGTGGTGAACGACGACTTCGCGCTACGAAAATGGCAGGGATCAACCACATCCCCGCTTATGTCAGAGAGGTGGATGACGATGAGCTCATTGCATTTGCACTGATCGAAAATGTCCAGAGGGAGCAGCTTAATCCCATAGAGATCGCCCTGGGATACAGAAGACTGATTGAAGAGTGCAATTATACGCAGGATGAGGTTGCCAAAAAGCTCGGAAAAAACAGGTCGACCGTTACCAATATGCTGCGCCTGCTGAATCTGCGTCCATCCATCCAGCAGGCCCTGAAATCCAGCGCCATTTCTACGGGACACGCCCGAAGTCTTATTTCAGTGGAGGATGCGAAAATTCAGGACAGGCTGCTCAACAAGGCCATTCAGGAGGATTGGTCCGTGCGGCAAATCGAGGATGCCGTTCGAAAACTTGCAGATCGGAAAAACGCCAGAAACAGGCTTCTCGGGGAAAAAGACCAGAAAGATGTGCATCTGATGGAGATTTCCAGCCGTTTACGAAATAAATTCAGTACCCGTGTTCAGATAAAAAAGAAAAACAAAGGCGGAGAAATCCGTTTGGAATACTACTCGGATGACGATCTGGAACGAATCATATCTCTGCTTGAATCGACCGGTGAACAGTGAACCCCGGGGCAGAACCGCCTGTGTTTTCGTCACGGTAATCATACTGATGAACATCACCCTCAGTCCGGGAGTGCTCTGTGCCCATACCGGAACCGCCGGCATTGCAACCGGAATCAGCGCATCGACAGGCCATTTGGAACAAACGGCTACCTCTCAGAGATTTGTTACGCAGCCGTTACTCATTCGATACACCCGCACCGGGCAATCATCCGATACCGCATTTCCCGATTTTCATTCCGGAAGGCAGGATCAGCCGTCAGCCTTCAGCCATCGCCTGACCCTGTTGGATGATATCGAACAGTCTCCCAGGGATACGGTTCCCACGCCCTCATCCGTGATGCGCAAATCAATGATCATTCCCGGCTGGGGCCAGGTGGTGAACCGGCAGATCTGGAAAGTTCCGATCATATACGGAATGCTCGCGGGCCTTACCTATTACAGTATACAGATGGACCATAACTACCGGGATTACCGGGCTGCTTTCTATAACAGCCAATACCCTGACGGCGACCAAAGGTTTGGACCTACTCCGCCGCATATCGATCCGAACCAGAACCCGGAGTCTATGAGATACAACAGAAACGTATACCGAAACAGAAGGGACCTGACCATTATCGGGGTGGTTCTTGCCTATGGGCTCAATATCGTCGACGCGTATGTGTTTGCGCAGATGCGGGACTTCGATGTCAGTGATGATCTCAGTGCTGGATTTTATTTTGGACCCGCAACATTGCCGGGGAATTCAATTGGAAAAACAGCGTTTCCACCAGGGCCAGGGAGCGAACACAGCAGTTTTTCAGCAAGCAACAGTATGGACGGAGTCGTATTGACTCTGCAGATAGCTTTTCGATAATTAATAAATACAGTAAAGAAGGTTTTAAAATGGAAAAAAAACGTAAGCAGATTCAAAGCAGATACGATTCGCGTTTCGAGCGGGATGTATGGGGCGTTTTCAAAGTCATGGGGGAGTTTGTAGACGGGTATGAAAAAATGTCCCATGTTGGCCCCTGCGTCTCCTTTTTCGGGTCGGCCAGATTGAAGGAAGACCATCCCTACTATGATTTGGCCGTGGAAACCGCGAAAAAAATGGCGGAAACCGGATTTGGTATCATAACAGGTGGCGGCCCGGGTATTATGGAAGCCGGAAACCGGGGCGCTGACAAGGCGGGGGGCACCTCGGTGGGCCTCTGCATCTCACTTCCCAATGAGCCGACAGCAAACCAGTATGTTGGCCCGGATTTCAGGATACATTTCAACTATTTCTTCGCGCGAAAGGTAATGTTTGTAAAATATGCGCAGGGCTTTGTCGTGCTTCCGGGAGGCTTCGGGACCCTCGACGAGTTTTTTGAAGCGATGACGCTCATCCAGACAAAGAAAATCCATCAGTTTCCAATTATTATGATGGGCAAGGATTACTGGGGAGGTCTGATAGAATGGATAAAAAATACGATGGTTGCGGAGAAAACCATTGACCCGAAGGACCTTGAGCTTTTTCACGTGACAGACGATCCCGATGAGGCCACTTCAATCATCTACAATTTTTATGAGACCAATAAACTAAGACCCAATTTCTGATTTTTTTTTTGATCTTCAACATGTCCTCAGCATATTTTTACTGGCATTGAAAACATAAAATGTTAAATTAGGCACCTTGCAGGTACGAAGTTTACGTTTTCTAACGTTTCCATAATCAGTCACCATACCAATAATTCAATTGAATCATATGAACGTTGTAAAAAGCACCATCGTGGTTATGTCGGCCTTGCTGATTTCCCTTTGTTTCAGCGAAGGGATCCAGGCGCAGTCACGGGAAGATGCCATAACCAAATTCAATGAAGGATTTGCCTTGTTCAACGAACAGGGTGACTTTGTTGCGGCCATCGAAAAGTTCAAGGAAACCATTGTCATTGCCGATGAAGTTGGTGAGGAAGCAAGTGATATCCGCGAACGTGCTGTCGGACAAATACCAAGGCTGGCATTCATGAATGCTGCGCAATACGTTAGGGAGCGGAATCTTCAGGAGGCTGTAGAAGCTTTTGAAGAAACTATTCGGCTTGCTGAGAGATTTGATGACGAACAGATCCTTCGCCGTGCACGTGGGAACCTTCCGGCCCTGTATTTGAATATTGGCAACCAATACTTCAGAAATGATCGTAATGAAGATGCGCTTGAGCATTACAGAAGAGCCATTGAACTGAATCCATCATATGTCAGCGCTTACTACCAAAAGGGCTTGGTGTTTCGACGGCAAAACGATGTTGACCGGGCTCTTGAAAACTTAGATGTATCCATTGACCTTGCAAGGGAAGCGGATGATCAGGAGAACGTGGAAAGAGGCCAGCGTGCCGCCAGGGATTATCTGGTCTTCCTTGCATCTGAGCAAATTGAACAAGAATATTTCAATCGGGCTCTTGACTTGCTTAACCGGGCAGCCGGTTACGGTGAAAGCGCCAGTCTTCACTACCGGTTTGCCGAGGTCTACAACAACCAGAGAAGATACAGTGATGCGCTCGCGAGTGCAGAACGTGCCCTTGAACTGGAGACAGGTGGAAGAGCAGACATGGCAAGAATCTACTTCGAGCTGGGACTGGCCCACAAGGGACTTGAAAATACGCAAGCGGCCTGCGATGCTTTCCGCAACGCCATGGTCGGTGATTTCCGTTCACCGGCAGAACATGAAATTGAGCACGAACTGAACTGCAACTGATAGCGGCAGGATCGGCAGACAGATTTCCTTCGATCCCCTCATTTTTTTTTAAAGACTTCGGCTTGTTTGAGCTGGAGTCTTTTTTTTACCCGGTTGTCAGCTGCTGCAGGTCATTTGATTGCTTCCTCGCAAGAACCCTGCTTTTATCCGGGTGCTTATGAATGCATGTGAATGTAATGTCATCCACCAGTTTTTCCCCTTCAATGAATTCTTCCACGGCAATCTGGATTTTGCCCAGGATCGTGGTGGCATGCAATGAGCCATAGAGCTCAAAGAGATCCCGCAGACGGTGTTCGTCAAACTGCTCCATCCGGGGGTTTCGGGCTTCCGTAAGTCCATCAGTGTAAAACAGAAGATTATCACCGGGCTGCATGTTGATGGAAAGCTGTTTGAGGTGTTCCTTGAAGACTCCGGTGCTTGTCATTCCGAGCCCAAGACCGGATGACCGCAATTCGCTGACAGCATCTCTGGAAGCCTGATATAACAACGGTGGGTTATGTCCTGCTCGGCACATTTTAACCGCGGAACCATCAGAAGGGAAAAATGCGGCACATGCGGTTACAAAAGTCTTGTCTTTTTTCCCGGATTTGATATAGTCATTCAGATGCAAAAACAGTTCTTTGGGATCCGGTTTGAGCTTTTCGATGATCAGATGGACCAGCGCCTGCAGCCGCACCATGTACAAGGATGCTGAAAGTCCCTTGCCTGATACATCTGCGATTACGTAATAGGTTCCTTCATCCGTATTGATTACATCCACATAATCACCACCGACCTCGCTGGCCGTACTGGCAAATGATGCAAATTCAAGGTTTTCGTGCTTGATGTTGGATCCGGGCAGAAGGCTGATCTGGATGTCACGGGCCAGGTCAATTTCTTTCATGACGTCTGATTTTTCAAGCAGCTCCAGCAACAGCAGCAACACCAGTGTCAGGATGCCGAGGGGAAGCATGAGGGCGGCGACAGGCCCGCTCCACAAAAAATGAACGATAAAAGCAACAAATGAAAAACCCAGGGCAAGCCTTCTGGCAGGGGTCAGCCTCAGCAAAAGGGAAGAGAGAAGCTTGAACACGCGTACTGGTGGCTGTTTCTTTTCTTTTTCACCCGGTTTGACCCCAACGGCGTCATAATACAACTCCATGAGCCGCCTGGAATCGTCCTGGAACTCCTTGCCGATACGTTCCGGAGTCATCCCTTTTGTATACTCGCGATAAAAGTTCCTCGTATTCCGGAACGCCTGACGGGTTTCGTTCTTTAAACTCATATAATATCTGAAATAAGACCGGTTTTCTCCGATGGTGGAGCAGATGCCGTGCACCAACCCTGATCTACCTCAGGGTATTCGTATTATAAAGAGAAAAGTTATATCAAAAATCGCTTATTTTGTAGTTCTTCTCCACAATTGAGGCCTGACTGTCCGGCCCGCAAATATCAAATGATGCCGAAAATGTGTTCTTATGTCTGACAAACTCTTCCTTATTGATGGTACGGCACTGGCATACCGTTCCTATTTTGCCATGATCAACAGTAATCTCAGGAATGCCGAGGGTATTCCTACAGGTGCCATATACGGTTTTGCCAATGCCCTGGTCAATCTCATGGAAAAGGAGGAGCCGACACACCTGGCAGTGGCATGGGACACCCACGCCCCGACGTTCCGCCATGAAATGGATGAGAACTACAAAGCAAACCGGCCGCCGCAACCGGAAGATCTTCAGATATCCATACCGCTTATTAAGGAAATGGTGGATCTTTTCGGGTTTTCGAATCTGGAAAAAGACGGCTATGAGGCGGACGATATCATTGGCACACTGGCCGTGCGTGCAAGAAAAGAACGGATTACCGTGATAATGGTTACGCCGGACAAGGACTTTATGCAGCTGGTTGGTGATAATGTATACATGTACAAACCCCTGAACCGGGGTGACGGGTTTGAGCTTATTGACAGGGAGGGGGTTGTTGCCTATTTCGGCGTGGATCCGGAATCGGTTACGGATGTGCTGGCGCTGATCGGGGATACTTCTGACAACATCCCTGGTGTACCGGGCATCGGTAAAAAGGGGGCCGCAAAAATAATCCAGGAGTATGGCTCTCTTGAAAAAGCGATTGAGGCGGCACCGGACATGAAAAACAAGCGGGCCCGGGAGGGATTGACACAATACCGGGAACTGGCACTGAAATCCAGGGAGATGATCGTCATCAATACCGATGTTCCGGATACCATTCGCTGGGAGGAGCTTCGCTGGGAGGGCGTTCAGGCCGAAAAACTGATCAACTATTTCAAACGCATGCAATTTCGGTCCCTGACCCGGAAAATTGCGAATGCGGAAGGGGGTATCCTTGGAAAGGTGAAGGAGAAGCTCCCGGAAAGGGGACAGGGATCCCTTTTCGACAACCCGGCCTCGCCGCGATCAGGCCGGAAAGAGGCAAATAATCCCGGAGGAAATTCCAAAAGCGGTGCACCGTCCAGTATGACAGGTCCGGATGGGATGGAAGGTGCTGACCGGCACAATAACACATCCGAAAGCGGAACTGCTTCCGGGCAGGATGAACCTCCGGTTTATGTGATGCTCCAGCCGGACAAGGTCGCATATCATACCGTGAGAGATATTGAAGCACTGGATACGTGTATTTCCAAACTCAAAACGAAGGAAGTATGGAGTTTCGACACCGAGACAACGTCAACGGACCCGCAGGACGCTGATTTGCTTGGGATCTCTTTTTCCTGTACCGAAGGCGAGGCGTGGTATGTAGTGGTCTCTGAATTCGATCAGGAAACGTTGAAAGAAGCTCTGAACCGGCTTTTTCAAGATGAAGAGTCCCGGAAGGTTGCGCACCATTTCAAATATGATTATCGCGTGCTCGCCAGATATGGGGTCAGGATCAACGGGCCCGTTTTTGATACCATGCTTGCCGCCTATCTGCTCGATGCCGGACAGAAGATGGACATGGATTCGCTCGCCAGGGGATATCTCGGATACGATCCGGTTTCTATCGAGACGCTTATCGGGGAGAAGGGAAAGGGTCAGGGGTCGATGCGCGATGTGCCTGTTGAAGAAATCACGCCCTATGCGTGTGAGGATGCTGATATCACATTGCGGCTCTATTTTGTGCTTGATAAAAAAATGCGCGAGCATGGTCTTGAGTCGCTTGGAGAAGATATCGAGTTCCCACTGGCACGTGTGCTGGCCAATATGGAATCTGCAGGAATTAAAATTGACCTGAACCTGCTCGCCTCATTTTCAGAAGAACTTGTCCGGGATATCGAGGATGTGAGATCGCAAATTTTTGAAATGACCGGAGTGGAGTTCAATATCAATTCCACCCAACAGCTTGGCGTGATCCTGTTTGAAAAAATGAAGATCCCGTCAAAGAAAAAAACGGCGACAGGCAAATATTCCACATCCGAGCAGGTGCTCTCTCAATTGGCACCTGAATTTGAAATCGCCGGAAAAATCCTGGAGTATCGCGGTTTGAGCAAGTTGAAATCGACTTATGTGGATGCCCTGCCGCGGCTGGTCAACGAAACCACCGGACGGATCCACAGTACTTTCAACCAGCATATCACTGCAACTGGCAGGCTTTCATCGACCAATCCGAATTTGCAGAATATACCGGTGCGCACGGAACGGGGGCGCGGTATCCGCAAAGCGTTCGTGGCAGAAAAGGGATACCGGTTATTGGCTGCCGACTATTCCCAGATTGAGCTGCGCATCATTGCCTCCATGTCAGGTGATGCGGCTATGATTGAAGCGTTCCGGAACAATGAAGACATCCACGCCCGCACAGCTGCCGAGATTTACGGACTCAGTTCTATTGATGAGGTGGATCGCGAACATCGGCGCAAAGCCAAAGAGGTGAATTTCGGAATTCCTTATGGCGTAAGTGCATTCGGACTGGCTCAGCGTCTCGGGGTTTCCAATGCCGAAGGGAGAAGCATCATTGATGCGTATTTCGAGCGCTTCCCGTCTATTCGCAAATTCATCAACGAGACCATCGAATTTGCACGGGACAATGGCTATGTGGAGACACTCTCGGGCCGCCGGCGCTATATCCCTGATATCCATTCGGCAAATCAGAACATCCGTGGTTTTGCCGAGCGTACGGCAGTCAATATGCCGATACAGGGAACGGCCGCCGACCTCATCAAGATTGCCATGATCCGGATCGACAGGGAGCTGGCCTCCGGAAATTCCGGAACACGCATGCTGATGCAGGTGCATGACGAACTCGTATTTGAAGTGCCGGAGGATGAGCTTTCCGGGATTCCGGATCTCATCCGCACCGCGATGGAGGAGGCCATGGAGCTGGAGGTGCCGCTGAAAGTGGATACAGGCGTTTCTCACAACTGGCTGGATGCACACTGATTCGGTTGCCCTATTACCGCAAGCTGATTCCGAATCCGGCTGTAACGACGGAATAATCGGCGTAGGTATAGTCCACGTTGAACGTAAGCAGCGGAAGGCTGACGCGCACCCCGGCCATGGCACGAAACCGGTTCGCGCCATCAAAAGAGATGTCCACCGGATCGGTAAAAGTGTTCAGTTCCCTTCGGTATTCACCATTGCCTGCTGGTACTTCCGTATAGTATGGGAATTCCCCCTCAAGGCTGACGTTGGTTTTGGATCCTTCAATACCGACACCTCCATAGAACGAAAAGATCGGCAGTGATTTGCCTGCAATCAGGTTGAGCGTCCATGCATCGGTGCTGAAGACGATTTTCTGGTTGTCCCAGTCGTCTGGTTCGGTCTCGTTCGCATCACTGGAAAAAAAGTCGCCCTGCGGTGAAAAATCGAAGGGGCGTGCATTGAGGCCTGCACTGGTTCCAAAGGAAGTGTATCCACCCATGATGGAAAAGGTCACGGGCAGGAGGGCCCCGCCGGGCAGCCACTGATTCAGTTCGTGCTTGATGCCGAGGCCATAGAGGTAGATTTCTCCGTAGTCAAGGAATGAAAAGGGCGGGACAAAGCGGACCATGAGGTCTGTGTCCATTGGCAGTCCAACGCCGGCCTGGATCATCGGTGTCATGATGTATCTGTAACCGGTGCCCGGAGGCATTTCAAAATCGGCAAGGACAAGTTCTTGTCCGTCAGGTGCCTCGAAAACATATTGAAGCCGGGTATCCGTGCTGGAGCTTCCGCTGAATGTCGGGACTTCCGGACTACCCTGATATCGCCTCAGGTAGTTCAGGCCAATTTCATCCACCATGAAAAACTGATCCACATCAGGCACTACCGCAGCGGATAAGTTGATTTTTACATGAAAACCAAGGAGGCCGTGGGTGCGGGCCCGATCAACCCAGCCGGCGTTGACCCCGGCTCCGAAACCGCTGGCAAAAGGTTGCAGATATTCAGAAAACAGAAGCTCGGCATCCCCGACCGCAGTTTCACCGACATTTAGAAAGTCTCCCAGATCGCCAAGCTGACCGTATGCTCTGTTGGAGGGGGCGGCGACACAAATGAGAAGTGTACATGCAATGAGGAAGGAGGAAAATGGATTTGCAGCGTATTTCACCATGACAGCACCTTTTGCATTGGGGTTCGGGTTACAAAGATTATAAAGCGTAGTGATGATAAAGCGTAGTGATGATAACGCGTAGTGATGATTGACCAAAAGTAATATTTTTTCAGGATAATCCTATCATCAGATTTAACGCCGGCTGTTTTGAATCTCACTTTTCCCCGCTTCGATGCTTTCCAGAATATTCAGATAGCTTTTGTATCTGGACTCCGGCACGTTGCCATCTTCAACGGCCGGCAACACAGCGCATCCCGGTTCATGGCGGTGCGTGCAATTGTAAAAACGGCAGGATTCGCGATAGGGCCTCATTTCAGGAAAGAAGAGGGATAGTTCATAAGGTTCAAGGTCAACCAGGCCAAATTCACGGATACCGGGAGTGTCCACGACGAAGGTGTCTTCGCTCAGCCGGATAAGCTGGGCGTAGGTCGTGGTATGTTTGCCTTTGTTGGAAGAGCGGCTGATATCACCGGTTTTAAGTTGCAGTCCGGGTGAGAGGGCATTCAGCAGGCTGGTTTTTCCGGTACCGGAATGGCCGGAAAAAACGGAAATTTTCCCTTTTAATGCCTTGCTCAGTTTTGCTATGGATGTCTGGTCATGGATGCTGGACCTCAGGAAGTCATACCCGATTTCCCGGTAGAGGGTTTCGATCTGGTCCAGTTTTTCTTCGTCCATGCTGCTTTTCTGCAGGTCCGTCTTGTTGATGATGATAAGCGCCGGGATCTCCCAAGCCTCGCACGTCACAAGAAGGCGGTCGATGAATCCGGTTTTGAAGACGGGATCACGCAATGACTGCACGATGAGCACCAGGTCCACGTTGGCAGCCAGCAACTGTATGCCACGTCGCCCATGTGTGGCTTTTCGCACCAGCTTGTTTTTCCGTTCGCCGATACGGTTGATGACTCCGGTACCGTCCTTTTCAAGGGTGACATCAACGTTATCACCTACGGCAACAGGGTTGACGATCTGTTCTTCACTGAGCCTGAACTTGCCGGGGAGCCTGCAGGATACACTCTCACCGCTATCCAGCAGTACCTGATACCAGCTTCCCGTAGCTTTGGTGATCAGGCCCTTCATGCAACAACCTGATGACTTCTGGTGGAAGTGAAGGTGACCGGATTCATCATATCTCTCGGAAGGTCATTTCAGTTTGCGGAAACGTGGTCGGGTGATTCTTCCGGCATCTTGTCACGTTTGCTGCCATCGGATTTGCTTGCGTATTTGACCTCGGGATCAGCTTCGGGCTCTTTTTCAAGTACATGATCAAGCAACGGCTCCATTCGGTCAAGGTACCGGAACTCGATTCCCTGAATGACGTCTTTTTCAATCTCTTCGACATCCTTTTCATTCCGTGTGGGAAGAATCACGGTTTTGATGCCGGCCCGTTTGGCGGCGAGGGTTTTTTCCTTGATGCCGCCAACCGGAAGGATGGATCCTCTGAGGGTGATCTCCCCGGTCATGGCCACGGTGCTCTTCACCTTTCTCTGGGTGAATATGGATGATATGGCCGCAAGCAGGGAGAGGCCCGCCGAGGGGCCGTCCTTGGGCACCGAACCGGCTGGCACGTGGATGTGCAGATCCCATTCGTTAAAGGCCGAGTCGGGAATAGAAAGCTCCATGGAGCGGGATTTCAGGTAACTGAGAGCCAGCATGGCGGATTCTTTCATGACTTCACCCAATTGTCCGGTTATGTGCAGCTTGCCGGAACCTCTGGAAACACTGGCTTCGATGAAAAGGATATCGCCACCGTAGGGCGTCCAGGCCAGTCCGGTCGATACTCCGGGGACCGTGGTGCGTTCTGCGACATCCGAGAAAAATTTTCTGCTGCCAAGATATTTCTCGATGTCGTCGACACCGATGGATGCTTTGGTGATCTCGTCGGAAGCGACTTTGCTGGCTACGGCGCGGGCCAGAGAACCGACTTCCCTCTCCAGGTTCCTGACACCCGATTCACGTGTATAGCCGTCGATGACTTTTTCCAAGGCTTTGTCGGAGATCCGCAATTGGGACTTTTCCAGCCCGTTTTCTTTTATCTGCTTTGGTATGAGGTATTTTTTTGCGATCTGCATCTTTTCTTCGAGGGTATATCCACTCAGATAGATCATCTCCATGCGATCGCGCAGGGCAGGAGGGATGGTGTCCGTGTTATTGGCTGTGGCGATGAAAAGAATCTTGGAAAGGTCGTATTCCACCTCAAGGTAATTGTCGTAGAACGTGT
>SKNL01000159.1 GCA_007120555.1 Balneolales bacterium | reverse complement strand
GCGATTGTCGCCTACCTGAACCAAACCCCGTTCCAGCCAAGGGAACGCGATTATTCCTACACCGGCTCCTTCTTCGCTTTCTCCATATGGATAGGCATCGGTGCCACAGGACTCATTGAACTCGTCAAACACTATCTCAAATCAAACCAGTATGTGGCATACGGGGCCCTGGCGTTGATGTTCCTGGCTCTCCCCGTGCTGGTTGGAAGCCAAACTTACAAAAATAACGACAGAAGCTTGCGGTATGTGGCTCCGGACTACGCCTACAATCTGCTGAACAGCACAGCTCCTTACTCTATCCTGTTTACCAATGGCGACAATGACACCTTCCCGCTCTGGTACCTTCAGGAAGTGGAAGGCCTGCGCACCGATGTACGGGTCGTTAATCTGAGCCTGCTCAATACCGAATGGTACATAAAGCAGATGAAAAACCTGTGGAACCATGAAGCACCGCCTGTTCCCATAGATCTGACCGATGCCGAAGTGGACAGGCTGAATGAAAAGTTCCAGTTCCGGCGGGCAGCGGACTTCCACCGGCCGGGCGATATCTCCATCCCGGTAGACCGCGAATTTCTCAGACAGATCTATGAGGGTGAGATCGACTACCCATGGGCTCCGGATGAAATACCTGAAGAAATGGGATTTGGTGTACCTCTGGAGCAACTGGACGACGAAGTGACCTGGTATCTGGAAGGAATTTTCCTGGGGCGGGACAGGGACGGAAATGAAATGCACTACACCCGCATACAGGATGATATGGTCCTGGAAATCCTGAGAACCAATCGCTGGGTCCGTCCCGTCTACTTCTCTACAACGGTGGCCCGGGATGCGCAGATGAACCTGCAGAATTATTTCCGGCTGGAAGGAAAGGCGTTTCGCGTGATGCCCTTCCGCACCGGCAATCAGCTTGATACCCAAATCCATGGTCAGCGGCTCAAGTCATTCCGGCTTCGTGAAATCGATAACGAAAAAGCCTATTTCGATGAGAACATCCGCCGGATGATGGACAATTACCGCACCATCATCAATCGGCAGGCGGGGGCGTTTCTCGAAGTGGAACAACCCGACAGCGCCGCCTATTGGCTTAAATGGGGGGAAAACCACATTCCTTTCACCGTCATTGAAGGAGATCCCACCTCCATACTCAATTATGCCTATCGGTACGCACAAGCAGGCGTAGATGACCGCGCACTTGACCTGGCCGGAAAGTCAAGGCGGGATCTCGACATTGCATTTCGCAATTATCTGCGGGATCTTAACCAGCTCGAAGCCGAAATCTCCGCACTCGAACAGCGGATGGACGAGGCCGGCCGCCGCATGGACTCCCGAAGGCGAAGGGAATTGCAGCACCGCTTGCAGACCCTGAACCGGGAACGGCAGCAGATTGTCCGGGAACTTTCTTTTGAATCCAGCCGGTACATGATTCTGCAACGAATATTTTTCATGAATGACCTGGAGGATGAAGCACTGGCCGTGGCTGACTTCATTGCCGAGGTTTCGGACAACAGACTGCCATTCCCACGGGATCGCGAAGAGAACAGAATGCGGGTCAGAAGAATTTTTGGTGAATAATCATATGTTCCAATATTCCGCTGCGAGCGTTATATTTGACCATAGCGCCATCCCACTTCTGCTCTGCCAAAACCTTTTTTGAAATGATCCATAAATTCACCGAGGAAAATATTTCCACAATAGCCAAAGTTCTTGGTTCTGAGCCTAAAAAAAGCGGCAGCGTTTACCGGTTCGAAATCACCAATACGGAATCAAACCGGAAGATGGCCCTTGAAATTCATCTTGGTTTGTTGATTGATGATGAACCTGTCAACCTTATCTCGGTCTATACACAGGATACTTTTCTCCAGCTGCATAACTGCACCGCTTTCGTTGCCAGTGACATGCTTCATCAGATTACTTTTTTTGGAAAAGATGGTTCCAAAATATCAGGCCTTATCATAGAAAGAGAGGCTGGTTGCAGTTTGTATGCCAATGTGAACGAATCGCTTCTCAGTGGCGACTTTACCAAATTGCCCCCTGAGGTGATGATGTGCAGCGTCGCGCTGTCCCTTACTGAATCCATCGATTTTGAAGGATTCAATTTTGACGATGACTGAGCAGGCATTATCGTAAAACCCCTGGCTATACAACGCTTCAGATGAAATCGGTGTCACTTGAGATGTTCAACCAGACCGATGAGAACATCCCGTTCTCAGGCAATCAGCTTCGGCGCCTGATAGATCTTTTCCATGAACATGAAAAAAGGAATTTTCTCCGTGTGGAAGTGGTTTTTGTGGACGACTCTGAAATTTTGGAGATGAACCGGCGATATCTCGGACACGACCATGTAACAGATATCATAACATTTCCTTATCATGAAAATGATGAGCCGTTGGAAGGAACACTTTTTTGCTGCGCCCCTCAGATACGACGCCAGTCTGAGGAACTGGACGTTACCTTCGACACTGAAGTGCTGAGAATAGTTATACATGGTTTGCTGCACCTGATTGGCTACAATGATAAAACTGAAGCACAACGAAGCCACATGCACTCCCTGGAAAACAAATACATTACGCTTTATCGGGATTATTGAATGCAAAACAACGTTATCGATCTGATCATATATCTGGTCAAAAGGATTCACATTGGCGCCAAACTCAAGGATATAAAACTTGATAAGCTGCGTGGATACAACCACTCGGAAATCAGCGCCGCATATTCCTGGCTGATCCAGAAAAACGAATCGGATGAACTTGTCGGAGAACAGGCTGAAATGAAAAACCTGCCTGCCCCACGGGTGCTCCATCCAAATGAACGATCCCGCATCTCATCCGACGCATATGGCTACATTCTGGAGCTCTATTATCTTGGCATACTGGACGCCAGACGAATGGAGCGCCTGATTGAATACGCCATGCTCCGGCTTGACAGTGATGTCACGGACGTCGCCGATGTTAAGGAGTGGGTTGCAGGAATGATTTTTGACAGCGATTACCTTGGAAGCGACCGGTCTTTGTTCCTCAAGGGAAATGAAACCATAAACTGACATCGATCACCAATGGATGTCCTCCTGATCGGGATTCTTGCTACTGCATTTGTTTTCTTTTTTGCCACTTCCCTGATTTTGATTCACAATCGCAGGCATTTCCTCGGATTGGCCGGCCTGAACACCGGCACGATTCTGCCAGCTCCGGAACTATCCGGGAAAAACCTTTCAAATCCTGACTGGGTTTCCATTTTAATCCCAGCCCGCAACGAGGAAAGCAATCTTCCAAAATTGCTGAACAGCCTCGGCAAACAGAACTGGCCCCGGCTGGATATCCACATCCTGGATGATCAGTCCGAAGACAGTACCAGGGAAATTGCCGAAGAATTCCGTGATGACATCAAGTCCCGCATGCGGGACAATCCATTATCTGACATTCACGTCACCGTCCACTCTTCCCTGGAAAGACCGGAGGGCTGGCTGGGAAAAAACTGGGCCTGCCATCAGCTGGCCGGACATGCCCGTGGCAACATCTTCATTTTTCTTGATGCCGATACCTGGCTTGCCCCCGATGCCATCTCATTGATCATGGACGGGGTCCATGGATTCGAACTTGATTTTGCTACGGTCTGGCCCCATCAGGTCATGGAGTCACTTCTGGAAAAAACCGTCGTATCTTCAGTTTATGCCACTGTGGCCGCCTATCTCCCCACACGTTACAGTTATCGGGCGCCGGTATGGATACCTTTCCGAAACCTTCGTCAGAAAGTGAAACCCATGTTTGCAAGCGCTTGTGGACAGTGCATGATCTTCAACAAAGATACATACCGGGAAATTGGCGGACATAAGTCTGTTAAAGACAAGGTAGTCGAAGATGTCATGCTGGCCAAAATGGTCGTACGTAATGGAAGTGCCATGCGAATGTTCCATGGCACAGACAGATTGTGGTGCCGCATGTATCGCAATCCTTCCGAAATATTTAACGGATTCCGAAAAAATTTCTTTGCCGGTTTCAACTACAGCATGCCATCATTTTTCCTTGCATGGCTTCTGCACTTTATTGTTTATGTGCTGCCCGCATTTGTTCTGATTGCAGCACTTGCCGGCATACCTGAGGGAAACACTCAGCCAGTGATCACAGCACTGTCAGCTGTGGTTGTCCTGACTGCCTTGATACAGAGACTTTGGGTTGCAAAGTTTCTGAAATGGCCCCTATCAGCTGGTTTTTTGTACTTACTTGGGATCCTCTGGTTCC
This sequence comes from Balneolales bacterium, assembly GCA_007120555.1. GTDB lineage: Bacteria > Bacteroidota > Rhodothermia > Balneolales > Natronogracilivirgulaceae > SKNL01. The sequence goes on along the minus strand of SKNL01000159.1, from coordinate 824 downwards.
ATATGCTTGCTTTCGTTGTGATTTACGATCTGCTTTCAAAGAGCGGCGCCACCTGGAAAGGACGGCCTGTCTGAACCGCCCTCCCATTTTGAATAATTCGGCTGTGTATGTCCTTTTGGTCGTCTTATTTGTTGCTTCGGATCTGCTATATTCTGTTCTTTTTGTTCCTCCTCTTGTTTCTGTCCATTCTGACAGCGGCCGATGATATATTCATAATCTGATTCTGCCGCAAATGAGATAATTTTTCTGGATCGGAAAGCATTGCGCTTCAACTCGTTCTTCAAGGAAAGAAACCCCCGGTTGAAATTTCTCTGGAGAAATTTGTGAAGCGCTTTGTCATTTTCGAAACCGGATTCCAGTGCCACTTTGTAGGCTGTGGCCGACCAGTCCGACTGGATTATCCTGCAGACTTTTCTGAAGCGCGCCCTCCTAAGTACCAGCTTCGGGTTCTCCTCAAAGCGTTTTTTAAAACTGCGGCAAAAGTGGGAACGGGAATATCCCATACAGGCCGCCCACTCTGTGACATTCCGGATCTCAAGAATGTGCCGGATAAGGACACCTACTGCTATTTCCATCTGGCGGTAAGAAGCTTCTTTTATGCAATGATCGGTATTTTTCATGGTTTCTCAGGTTTTTTTCACGGTAATCTTCGATTTCAAGCAACATGATCGTAAACAAGTACTTCTAAAGAGCAGCGAGACCCCGTTTCCTTACATATTTATTTTCAACTATCAGGAATTTCTGCTTTTAAATGATGATGCTTTGATTATCTTATTGGGAGGATGAATACAGGAACGACGGATTATGAATGACTTCCTCCTGCT
>SKNL01000215.1 GCA_007120555.1 Balneolales bacterium | reverse complement strand
TATCGACGGATACCCGGATTCCGGCATCGGCGAGCTGTTTCCGGTATGACTCGGCAAAATCATTGAACTGATCGGAGACCGGTATGATTATTGCTTGCTGTGGACTCAGCCAGACCGGGAAGTTTCCCGCAAAATGCTCGATCAGGATACTGGTGAACCGCTCCATGGAACCGAAGGGCGCCCTGTGGATGATGACGGGCCGGTGTTTCTGGTTGTCGGGGCCCACATAGGTAAGATCGAATCGCTCGGGCATGACATAGTCCACCTGCACTGTTCCAAGCTGCCACTTCCTGCCGAGGGCATCCTGGATAATGAAATCGATCTTTGGGCCGTAGAAGCTGGCTTCCCCTTCGTCAATCCGGTATTTCAGCCCCATTTCATCCGCTGCCTCCTTGATTTCCTTTTGGGCGCGGTCCCACAGGTCCCGCTCACCGCCAAATTTCTGGTCATCATCGTCGCGGAAGGAGAGGCGGATGTCGACGGGCATATCGAACGTAGAGAATACAAACTGCGTGAGATCGATACAGTTGATGATCTCATCCTTGAGTTGGTCGTTCGTGCAGTAGATATGCGCATCGTCCTGGGTGAAACCGCGTACCCGGGACAGCCCGGTGAGTTCGCCGGACTGTTCATAGCGATAGACGGTTCCGAATTCCGCAAGCCGCACGGGCAGGTCGCGATAGCTGTGCATCTCGTTGTCATAGATGCGATGGTGATGCGGGCAGTTCATGGGTTTGAGCAGGTATCCTTCATCATCCACCTGCATGGGCGCGAACTGCGAATCCTTGTAGTAGGGGTAGTGACCGGAGGTGCGGTAGAGTTCGAGGTTTCCGATGTGGGGGGTGATTACTTCCTGATAACCGCGGCGCAGCTGCTCTTCCCGCAGGAACGCTTCGAGGGTCCGCCGGAGGATGGTGCCCTTCGGCAGCCACATGGGCAGTCCGCTGCCCACCATGCGGTCGATCATATAGATGCCGAGTTGCGGGCCGAGCTTTTTGTGATCCCGTTTTTTGGCTTCTTCCATCTGATGAAGGAAAGCATCCAGCATGTTTTTTTTGGGGAAGCTGATACCGTAGATCCGTGTGAGCTGTTTGCTTTTGACATCGCCGCGCCAGTAGGCGCCGGCGGTATTCAGCAACTTGACGGCCTTGATGGCACCGGTATCCGGTATGTGCGGGCCCCGGCAAAGGTCGGTGAAATTGCCCTGTTTGTAGAAACTGATGGTGCCGTCATCCAGCCCTTCCAGCAGATCCAGCTTGTAGGGATCACTTTTTTTCTTGTAATGATCTATGGCCTCGTCCTTGGGGATTTCGAAACGCTCGAACCGGTTTTTCTGACGCGCCAGCTCCTGCATTTTCTTCTCAATGGCCGGAAGGTCTTCTGAGCTGATCGTACGGTCACCGAAATCGATGTCGTAGTAGAACCCCTGCTCAATAGGAGGGCCGATGCCCAGCTTGACGCCCGGGTAGAGGGCCTCTACGGCTTCGGCCATCACGTGAGCGGAGGAGTGCCAGAACGCCATTCTTCCGTCTTCATCGTCCCAGGTGTTGATGGTGATATTGCCACCGGAAGTGAGCGGCCGGTGCAGATCCAGAACGGTATTGTCCAATGTGATGCTCAGGGCTTCACGGGCCAGTCGTCCGGAGATGGACTGTGCGATTTCGTGTCCGGTGACTCCGCGATCGAACGTTTTCCGGCTTCCATCTGGAAAGGTGAATGAGAGTTTCTGGTCGTTGTTCTGGTCTGACATGTATTCGGTTAGCGTTTATCGGTAGCCATTGGAAAGTGGAAAATCGTAATAATATACGGTTTGATGCAACGAATATCCGGAAGGTAACGGAATTGGCCGGATATGCGTATCCGGTTTGTGCCCGGAATCCCCCCGGAGCGTGCGATGTCGACTGTTACGGGCATCATACGTTAAAGCGGAACAGCATGATATCGCCATCCTTGACCGTATAGCCGCGTCCCTCGGAGCGCATTTTGCCGGCTTCCCTGGCCGCCGCCTCCGATCCAAGCCGGTCAAAGTCCTCGAAGGATATGGTTTCCGCCCGGATGAAGCCCCGTTCAAAATCGGTATGGATGGTGCCGGCAGCCTGCGGGGCCTTGGTTCCCTCGCGGACTGTCCATGCGCGTGCCTCTTTAGGACCAACGGTAAAGAAGGTGATGAGCCCGAGCTCCCGGTAGGCCGCTGATATGAGCCGGTTGAGGCCGGATTCACGAAGGCCCACCGAGTCCAGGAACTCCCGTTTTTCCTCATTGTTGAGTTCTGCAATCTCAGCTTCGATTTTGGCACAGGCCACGACAGCCTCGGCTCCCTCTTCCCGGGCGTGGTTCCGAACGGCCATGACATGCGGATTCCCTTCGGCATCAGGCAGATCTGACTCATCAACGTTGCACAGATAGAGCACTTTTTTAGCTGTGAGCATGAAAAGCTCGCTGAATGCCGGATGTGACGGATCCCAGTCCTTGCAGGAACGCACGGATTTTCCCTGTTCAATGTGATTGCGAAGCCCGGTCAGCATATGCAGTTGGTTCATCAGGGTCTTGTCACCGGATTTGGCCATTTTTCTGACGCGTTCTTCTCTGCGTTCCAAGGTTTCCAGGTCTTTGAACAGCAATTCGGTATCGATGGTGCCGATATCGCGTATGGGATTGATGTTTCCTTCCACGTGGACCACGTCATCATCCTCAAAACAGCGTACCACGTGGATGATCAGGTCCACCAGCCGGATATGCGAGAGGAAGGCGTTCCCCTTGCCCTTGCCTTCCGATGCTCCCTTGACCAGTCCGGCTATGTCAACAAATTCAATGCTGGTAGGGGTAACTTTTTGTGGCTTGACCAACTCGGCAAGGCGGTCGAGCCGCGCATCCGGCACCGGAACGATACCCACGTTGGGATCGATGGTGCAAAAAGGAAAATTCGCCGCTTCGGCGCCGGCATTGCTGAGGGCGTTGAAGAGACTGGACTTGCCCACGTTGGGCAATCCCACAATTCCGCATTGTAGGCTCATGGTTTTTCGTGTAATCTTATGCTTTTAAAAACAAACTGCAGGCAAATTTCAATCCGGAGACAGGCATTGCGGATCCAACCACCAACAATCCAACTACTTTCAATCCAGACATGTTTGGCTGACAACTTTTTTTTCCGGCAGGAGCAGGGCACTCAGCTTTCCGTAACCGCGGCCGGTAAAGACGCATCCGGTATCGATAGCCATTTTCCGATCTTCTATCAGCGGTTCCCTGACGGGGGTATGTCCGAAAATTACCGGCTTTTCCCACACTACGGGCTGGTGAACGTGGCTGCGTTCCCAGAGTGCCGTGTGCGCAACGTCAGGCGAGTCGAGCTGCTCCTTGACGCTGCGATCCGGATCAAGTCCGGCATGGATGAACAGATAGTCAGGCGTTTCGAACCACAGCCGGCCTTCCGTAAGGAATTGTCTGTGGTCATCGGGGATCTGCACCGGATCATTGACCTGATATGATTCCAGCGTCTCAAGTCCGCCATTGATCATCCAGAACGTGCGCTCACCGGTCTGGATCGCATCCGACAGCATGCTTTCATGGTTGCCACGCAGGAAAATGCAGTTGTGGCCCCGGGCGAATTCCATGACGGCATCCACAACCCCACGGGAGTCTGGACCGCGATCGATGTAGTCGCCAATGAACACATGTATCCGATCGCGATAGGGGTGGATTTTCACAAGAAGTGCCTTCAGTGATTCGGCACAGCCATGAATATCGCCGATAGCAATGTATTTGCTGTTGTCAGTCCTGTTTTCTCTGTTGCTGTTATCCAATCGGCAGGGAAATTCTAAGGTTTCTTTTTACTCGGCGGACGCTTGATCCGGGGTTTTTTCAGCGGCTTCTCAGGATCGCGTTCCGGACCGGCCGTGATTTCATCATCACTGGCTGCGCCCTCGTCTTCATTGACCCCGGATTTCTTTTTGCGGGCGGGGAGGTCCACAAGTCCCCTTCCTTCCTTCTTCAGTAATCCCTCGTTCTGGAGCGAGAGTACAACGGCATCCAGAATCCCGTTCACGAAGGGCCCGGATCGTGCCGTGGAGTATTTCTTGGCGATCTCGATGGCTTCATTGATGCTCACCTTGGTCGGGATGTCCTCAAAAGTGAGTATCTCGGTAATGGCCATCTGGAGGATGATACGGTCCACCGTGGCCAGACGTTCAATCTCCCAATTGGCAATGTGATCCCTGATGATCTGGTCTGTTCGCTCCCGGTTGTCTGAGGTGCGCAGAAACAGGCGTTCGGCAAAATCACGTCCGAATGCATCCTCACGGAATTCAGGTTTTATTATGGTATCAAGAACATGTTCCAGGGAAAGATTGCCGACAGTGAGGGCATATATCGCCTGCATGACGGTCTCCCGGATTTTACGTCTGTTGGACATAAGGAAATCAGTAATACTGCTGTAATGTTAAAACCTCACAAGATAAGCATTTTTTTACTTCAGCAGCATCATCTTTTTTCGCTGTACATACGGGCCGGCGGTGAGTTCATAGATGTACGTGCCCGATGCAAATCCGGATGCGTCGAAGGAGACGGTGTGGACCCCCGGCTGGCGCTCTTCGCTGACCAGTGTCTGGACCGGCCGGCCCAGGATATCATACACCGTGAGCCGCACGTGCGCCTGTTCCGGAAGTTCAAAACGGATGCGGGTGTCCGGGTTGAACGGATTCGGGTAGTTCTGGGCCAGATGATAGTGTGCCGGAAGCTCGCTGCTATCATCCACCGAAACATCTTCCACGATGGCCACCCGGGCTGTATCCGTGGCATCTTCGTAGTGCGCCACCACATAGCCCTCGCTGAGGCCGTGTGCCAGGAAACCTCCGCGGCCATAACTGGCATCGAGTCCGCCGCCAACTTCCCAGCTGACCTCGCCCTGCGGAATTTCCAGGGGGTCGTTCCAGAGGTCGTAGCCCTGGACGATGAAATTGAAATTGTCATCCACTTCCACCCTGAGCTCTTCCGGCTGGATGCGGATGCTGCCAAACACTTCTCCGTCGTACGGCTCGGAAATGGCGATCATGGCATTGGCGACGTTTCTCTGCCAGTCGGAATCGGTTGGACG
>SKNL01000078.1 GCA_007120555.1 Balneolales bacterium | reverse complement strand
TGTTTATAATTTCTGATTCATAAGGTCAGAATGAATTCACCTGGCAGGATGTGATCATGTTCCTGTGTGTCCGGGAGCCGTCATGGCCATTTCAGCTATAGACCCCGGTGCGTTCCATTTCCATCAGCTTTTTGATACGGAGCGCGGTATCGGGGTGCGTGGAGAACAACCTGCTCATGCCACGCGCGGAGAAAGGGTTGACCGGGAACATGTGGGCCGTGGACCGTTGTGCCGTTTCTGATGCCTGCATCGGCATGCGTTCCACGGATGCCTGGATTTTCCGGAGTGCATTAGCCAGGCTTTCGGCGCTTCCGCAGATCTCGGCGCCCACCCGGTCCGCCTCAAATTCACGGGTGCGCGAGATGGCCGACTGGAGCATGGCTGCAGCCAGCGGCGCCAGTATGAGGGTCAGAAGCACTACCAGGATGTTGGGACCGCCGCTGTCACCGCGGCCAAACGGAAGGAAGATGGCAAACTGGGCTATCATGGTAATGGCGCTCACTACCGTGGTGACGATAGTCTGGGTCAGGATATCCCTGTTCTTGATATGGGCAAGCTCATGGGCCATGACCCCCCGAAGTTCCCGCTCATTGAGACTCTGCAAAATACCCTGGGTCGCCGCCACTGCAGCATTTTTAGGGTTGCGGCCCGTTGCAAAGGCATTGGGCTGCTGTTGCGGAATGATATAGACTTTGGGCATAGGCAAGCCGGCATTACGCGAAAGCTCTTCCACCATATTGTAAAAACGGGGTGCATTATCACGGCTCACTTCCTGCGCCCGGTACATTTTCAACACAAGCTTGTCCGAGTACCAGTAGCTGAAGAAATTCATGGACAGTGCGATGATCAGTGCGATGATCATGCCCGTCTGTCCACCCAGCAGTCCACCTATAAATAAAAACAAAAGCGCAACAAGCGCCATGAGAAACACGGTCCTAATTGTGTTTTTGATCATTCCGGATTACCTCCTTATCAATAAAGTTTAAATTATGCCGTTTGCATATGCTGTTTTGATTCTGATATATAACTTACGGGATTGGCAAATTATTTTTCCGTCCATCTAAACAGTTTTTTCGCCCGCGGCATTTCATAATTTTACAGTTTCATTATATTGTTTTCTTATCCTCTTTGAGTCATCCTTGATTTCCATACAACTGCGTACCCGTTTGCACTTTCCCGGTCCGTGTTTGCAATCGGGTATCAAAGGATACGATGCACCTGCACAGCTCTTACAGCATCTCTTAATATTTCACATTTCTCAACTCATCAGATTATGTCACAAAAAAAGACTTCCAATAACGGTTCTTTCAGCAGGCGGGATTTTCTCAAAACAGGTGCGCTCTCCGGTGCAGCCCTTGGATCCGGCACCCTGTTTGGCGGCTGCGCCTCCAATAACGGGCAAGCCCGTCCCGGCGATACCAAAAACATTATTTTCATGGTCAGCGACGGCATGAGCATCGGCACCCTGACCGCTGCGGACCATATGCTGCGCCGGCACTACGGAAGGCCATCGCACTGGATTTCACTCTATGAGCAGAAAAGGGCCAATCGTGGCCTGATGGATATGGCATCTGCCAATTCCGTTGTTACCGGATCGGCTGCCGCCTCCTCTTCATGGGGATCCGGACACCGCATCAATAACGGCCGTGTGAACATGACCGAAGAGGAACAGGCGCTCAAACCCATCCTCCGGATATTCCAGGATGCCGGCAAAGCAACCGGACTGGCTACAACCACCACCATTACGCATGCAACGCCGGCCGGATTCAGCGCCAACGTCATGCATCGGGGTGACGAAGCAATCATCGCCGAACAGTATCTGGAGCGGGAATACGATGTGCTGCTTGGAGGGGGAAATCGCTTCTTTGATGCCGCACACAGGGAAGATCAGCGCGACCTTTACGGTGAATTCGCACAAAAGGGGTACAAGGTCGTCCGCAAGAAAAACGACCTCATGCAATTCAACGGCAACGAGAAACTTCTCGGGATTTTTTATGACGGACACGTACCGTATACGCTCGACCACATCAATACCGAGGAATACCAGCGCGACATCCCCACATTGGCCGAGATGACCGGAACGGCAATCAACCGCCTTTCAAAAAATACCAACGGGTTCATCCTTCAGGTGGAAGGGGGCCGGGTAGATCATGCCGCCCACGGCAACGATGCCGCCGGGCTCATATATGACCAGATCGCCTTCGACGATGCCATCGGGAAAGTGATGGAATTTGCCGAAAACCGTGACGATACCCTGGTCATCATCACCACCGACCACGGAAACGCCAATCCGGGCCTGAGCGGGGTCGGTTCAGGCTATAATGCCAGCGGACCGCGGTTTGACCTTCTCGCCGAATTCCGCCACACCAACAACTGGTTCCTGCCGCAGCTGGATGAGAACAGCTCCGTCAGCCGGATCCGCGAACTGGTGGAATACGCCACGAAGATAGAGATCCGTCGCGACGAAGCCGAGATCCTGCGCAAAGCATACGCCGGGGAATATGAAAACCTGCACCGGATGATGAGCCGGCCCTGGCCCGTAATGGGACAGATCCTGGCCAACTATCTGGCTTTCAACTGGATAGGCACTTCGCACACAGCGGACTATGTAGAGTTAGCCGCCGTAGGTCCGGGCAGCGAGCGTATCGGTCCGTTCACCAGGAATACCGACCTGTTCTATCTTATGGTGGAAATGGCCGACGTACAGGCTTACACGGGAGAATATGCATAGGACATTGCGGTTCTGACAGAACATCCATAAACGGCGAAAAGCCGGCCGGAACGACGTTTAAAAGCATCCGTCTTCATTTACGGATGCTTTTTTTTGCCTGCTACGTTGATCCAGGTGCGTTCTGTGCTGCGCAGATTGGCTCCCGCTACACGGATATTCCGCTTCATACCCTCGAATTTCGCCCGTTTGACGGCACTCCGGCGGAACAGTTTGCGATATTCCTGCAGGTCCAGCTCTTCCCAGTAATCGATGTCACGGTCCGAGCTCTCCGGCCGGGCAAACAGACGCTCTTCGGATCCCCGCCGCGCCTTACGGTTCCACGGACACACATCCTGGCAGATATCGCATCCGAAGATCCACTCGCCCATCTGATGCTGGTACTCCTCCGGGATCTCGTCCCGGAGCTCGATGGTAAAGTAGGAGATGCACTTGCTGCCGTCCACCTTGTAGGGTTCGTAAATGGCATCGGTGGGACAGGCTTCGATGCATCTGGTGCAGCTGCCGCAATGGTCGGCCACCGGGTTGTCATAGTCAAATTCGGCATCCAGGATCATCTCCCCAAGGAAAAACCAGGAGCCCCATTCGCGATTGAGCACATTGGTGTGCTTGCCCAGCCAGCCAACGCCGGATTCCACGGCCCAGGCCTTGTCCATCACCGGAGCCGTATCCACAAAAACCCGTCCCTCCACCCTGCCGACAACCGACTCCGTGAACGCAAACAGCTCGAAGAGTTTTTCTTTGAGGACCAGGTGGTAGTCCTCGCCCATGGCATATTTCGAGATTTTTGGCTTTTCGGAGCGGAGTTGCCGTCCGGCAAGCTCCGGCTGGTGGTAGCTCATCATTACAGAGACGACCGACTGAGCGCCCGGCACCAGCTTTCGCGGATCCATCCGCTTGTCGAAGTGGTTTTCCATCCACTGCATCGATCCGTGCCGCCCTTCCCTGAGCCATTGCTCCAGCTGGCTCTCGTGTTCCTCGAGGCGACGTGCCCGGGCAAAACCGACCGCGTCAAAACCCAGCCGTTCCGCTTCGTTCCGCACCATTTCCGTGCGCTCCGCAGTGTTTTTTACCATTCTGGTCATTCCTGCCGTCTTTTTTTGGATGGCGTGTCAGTTCTTTTTGGATGGCGTGTCAGGTTTTTTGGATGGCGTGTCAGCCCGGCCATCCGGATCGCGGCGGGTCACCGCATCATCTGCAACGGTCGCATCCACAGACGCATCCGCATCAGTGTCCGCAGGCGCAGACGCATCCGTGTCCACGTCCACGTCCGGAACAGTTTCCGCATCTGCATCCGCTTTCATCAGTTCTTCGCGAAGAAGTTCCCGGAAATGCTGCTCGTCCTCGGCAAAGTCGCGCAGTTTCCACTGCTGCACGCGGACTTGCTGCTTGACGATTTCCAGCGACTGGTCCATGGTGTCAACGACCAGCCGGTTCAGTTCGGTATCCTCTTCCTTGAGCAGGATCGCATCGAACAGCACGTCGGCCGCCTCGTTGATGAGGACCCGGTTGCGGCTGGAGGCCAGGTCCTGCATGATGCCGTTGATCACGCTGAAGACCATATCCGAAATCGCCTTCTCCATTGTTTTCCTGACCACGGATCCGAACACCGGGATCAGTTCGAGCCGGGCAAATTCGTCGTTTTCATCAAGTGCGGTATTGATACGCTCCTGCACATATTCGCGGATATCCTCCCGATAGCCATCATAATTGTCGTTGGCCACTTTTTCGATCCGGTGCGACATCCACTCCACCAGTGATTCCCGCTGCGGCATGACCACTTCGTTGACAATGCGGTCCACGACAGGTCCGCCGGTCCGCACCTCGCGCTGGATGTCGGTCAGGATGTTGATCGTGACCCGGTCGGAGAGCTCCTCAATGAGAATTCCGTGGTATTTCCGGATGAAACGGACGACAGCGGTGTCGCTGAGATCGATTATGCCATTTTTCTGCAGCCGGTACGTGATGGATATGATCCGCAAAAGGCGCAGAAACCGGAATCCGCCCACGGGAATGCATCCCAGAAGATCGTAAAAATGGAGGAACGGAAAGAAAAACCAGCGGTGATAGATACGCTGATAGACCGCCATGGCCCACCGGATGAAAAACTCGGCGAGAAACACGGAGACAAACATCAGATCGATCAGGATGAAGCGGGGGTGGATGGAGGTCGCGTACATCTCTGTGAAATCCGGGACTACTCCGTACAGATAGCCCCGGAGCATCTCGTACTCGAACAGCCAGTCGAAGACGATCCACAACAGGTTGACCACCAGCAGGATGATCATCAGAAAATCCAGGAAAAAAAAGCCTATTTGTCCGCTTTTAACGGGATTGTTACGTGACATGTCGGACCTTGATTTTCAATAGGCCTTGATTCTATCC